>JAGWBT010000095.1:0-25116 GCA_021295755.1 Candidatus Poribacteria bacterium | reverse complement strand
CGAATCCGCCGTTTTCCAGATGTATCAAGGGATAGATTTGAAATCACCGCGTTACGTATTACGGGAAGTTGTTTTTGTCTGCTAACGGTGGGGCTTGTTATTACTGCGGTTCTCAATATTGTCCAAGGTCATCAACCAGAAACAACCTTCTGGGGGATTGTCATCGCAGTAACTTCAATTATTACCATGTGGATTCTAATCGTCTTAAAGATGAAGGTGGGCAGACAACTAGATTCCCAACCCATCATCGCTGATGCGAAATGCACGAAAGTCTGTCTTTATATGTCATTTGTCCTATTAGCATCAAGCTTCATCTACGAATTGACGCACGTAGGCTACTTAGATAGCATAGCTGCCTTGGGGATTGCCTATTTTTCAGCAAAGGAAGGAAAAGAGGCATTTGAAAAAGCACAGGGTAAAGCCTCGTGCTGTGATTGTGAAGAATAGGACTTACGCAGCGCGTTCATAAGTCCCCCTGACAAGGGGGATTTAGGGGGTTGGATAGGGGGTTAAAAATCAAGGTTCATATAAAAAGAGAGTGCAAAGCGCGAAGATAAACCGAGCTTTTTCTTGAAAACTCGGTTTCTGTTACACGACTGAAGTGCGTGGATCCTATCCAGATCAAGCCTCCTTGTCTGTCAGGAATCGACGGAACCATTCGACCATCCACTCAAAGTATTCAGGGAGAAAGCGATGATTGCCCTCCGGCTGATAGACCTTGAATCGCTCTGGATACCCCAATGATCCGTAGACCGGTTCCACAACCTGAATCAGATCGTCTACCCCCTTGCGGGGCATGTCCTCATCCTGAGTGGGGGCGACCATCATGAACGGACGCGGTGACATACACGCAGCAACAACCTCCGGATGGTCAAAGTAGCGGAGCATGTGGGGGATAAAGAAATAGGCGCTATGGCGTTCGATGTCTCCTTCGTGGATAACGCTCGCCATACGTCCGACACCGCCGCAGATTGGTGCACCCGCCCGAATCCACGGCGCGGCTGCCATCGCATACCACGTTGCATTCCCACCGAGCGACATACCCGTAATACCGATGCTATCGGGATCGACTCTTTCACTTGCTGCAAGGATACGCGCTGCCCTCAGCGTTTCTTCGATAAGGATTCCCATCTGTGGACGACCATAGGGCGTGAGGAGTTTGCCTTCGAGATTCCAGTGCTCTATGCTAGGGCGTCGGGTGACGCTCCCTTTGGGTGAAATCGCTAGTGTTGCAAAGCCACGTCGTGCCAGTTCACGTGCCCAACCAATCAACATACCGGGTGGGTCTTCCTCCAGATAAAATCGTTGATGTGCAATCTTCTGGGCGGAGCCACCTGTTCCGGGTATACAAACGACGCCGGGCAGTTTTTGACTCGACGCATTGAGCGGGACCATGATAATCCCCGGAACCGTTTCGCTGAGCGAGTTTGTGTATGTCAACCGCGTGGCGCGGATACCCTCCTCTGTTTGCGTTATCCCCTCTGTAAAATCAATTTCTTTAGGAATCTCGTCTAACCCCAGCAGCTCTAGTAGTTTTGAACGCACTGCGTCTTTGGAGACATCCACCGAGAACACTGGTCGGAGGTCCTTTGGAATAACATTAGACATTCACCCTCTCCGATCTCTTACTTCAATCGCAGAATCTCACGCTGTGCCTCTGACAGAGAATCCATGACATGGTCGCTAAAGACCAAGCTCTGACCGCCCCAATCGGGCATGTAGCCGATACTGTAGCAGTAATATAGGGTGCGGCGCGGCCGTTTCGAGGTGTTTACGAACGAACCGTGTGTCAAGGCTTCAGTAAAGATAATGGCGTCGCCTGCTTTTGCGGGGATGGGTGTCAACACCGGATTTTCGTGGGGATGATTGCCCCAGGGTCTGACAAAGTTGCTCTTGTGCGCCCCCGGAATGACGGCGAAGCAGCCGTCCTCAACATCGCAATCCAGCAACGGAAACACGGCTTTGGTCAACGTTGAAACCATTTGACCGTTGCGGCAATGGTACTGACATTTCGGGATGATAGGGGTGCCGTTCATGTGCAGCCCCGTATAACCACCACCCCACCGGTAGATTGTGTAGGTATGGTTGAGTCGGTATGGACCGCCGGTCACGCCTTCAACAACATCCAACACTTCGGGGAGATCGATCAACGGATTGAAAACGGGATCGGCTTCGAGGATATTGGAGATATAGAGTTCCTTTTCTGTCTTGGGTGTACCGAGACAGAGTGGCGGCGGATATTCCTCCGGCGGCATATCTTCCAAGGGATCTAACGCTTTGTTGCACGCTTTCACCACAGATTGAGGCACCACGTCTTTCAAGACAATGTAGCCTTGCAGGTCAAATAGATATTTTTGTTCTTCTGTCACTTGCTCCGTCTCCTTAGTTATGGGTTGTTACGTTCGGAAATGAATCTGAATTCGACAATTCTCTCATTCTTTGCTATAGTGCTAGGGCCACTGCGTTTCAAAGGCATCGTTTCCATCGCCGTATACCAGCTTACCGTACGCCTCCCAAAGTGGCAGGCTTTGTGACGGTTGCTCTGTACCTTTCAGGGCGGACAGGTTTTCCTCCAATTGTGCCGGTGTTGTTGGTGCGGTTAATGCGATGTGGATGGCGGGATGGTGCAGGACGTATTGATAGCAATCTGCAGCGGTTGGCACGGGACCGTCCCAATCTTGATGGCCCGTGAGTAACGATCCCCACCGTGTGCACGTAAATGCAACTACCGGGACTCCAGCGTTGAGCGCTGCGGGAAGCACCTGCTCTTCTGCGCCTCGATGTGCCATGTTATAGCGGTGCATAAGCACATCAAGCCGACCACTCTCAATGAGCTGTACTGCCATTGGGCGGTTATGTGTTGTGGCGCCGACGTAACGCAGGCGTCCTTCCGCTTTCCACCGGTGGAGTTCGTCAAACACACCCCCTGCGCCGAGCAGCGTTTCCATGTCATCACCGGGAGAGACATACTCTGCATAGAAGACATCCACTGCCTCTACTTCCAATTGATGACGCACCTGATCGAGGTAGGAATTCAACGTTTTGAGGTTACGGGATTCGCTCCCCGTTGCTACGACTATCGACTCTCGATTATCGCGTAGCACGGATTTCAATTCGTCGATGAGTATGGGATATGACTGATTATAGAAGAAGTAGTAATTGACACCTGCGTCGTACGCTGCGGTAACACAGCCTTCTTCCATATTTGGGTTTCCAGCTAGACCGAGCGGCTGCACCGGTTGATTCAATAGGGTTGTTATCTTGACATCTTTTTCCATAGGCAACTCCCGGCTTTTATTTTTGTAATAGCCTCATATCATAGGTCTTCATTATATACCTTTGAGTCGCTGTGTCAACCAAATTTTTGTATACATCATACTCTGAGGTGTGTTAATATAGCCGAAGTGGAAGTGACGCGAAAAATGACCCGTGCTTCGGGTTAAGAGACCTGTTCCGCTGAACTATTGTTGAGGTCCGAGACATAAAAGACCAACCCAATCAAAAACCAGAAGATCAGCAGTGGTCGTTGGTGAAGAATCTGATCTGCAAGCCCGTAGACAAGGGCAGAAATCAGGAAACCGCTACCCCCGATAAACAGACCTAAACTCCAGAAATCATCCTTTTTACGTAAGGCAAAAAGCCGACGGAAAATGAGAAAGAGTATCCCTAAAAACAGGATGAGCGATGGGATCCCCTGTTCAACAGCGATGTGTAGATAAATGTTATGGGCGTGATACGGTTTGTGATGGACTCCTGCCGGTGCATGCAGTTGGTATTCATGGCGAAACCTTCCTAGACCGATGCCGGTGATAGGATATTTCGTTATCAGCTGGGCAGACGTTTTCCACCATTGGGGCCGCTCGCTCATAAAGCCTGACGGGCGTTGGCGCATGACCTCAAAGCGATCCTTGACGGCTTGAGGCATTAAAAAGGGGGATAAGAGCGCGATGACTAGCAATACCCAGAGCAATTTCCGCTGAAAGTAGATTGCGATATAAAGCGTTGCAGCAAACACCCCAATCCATGCAGCCCGCGTGAGTGTGAGAGCGAGGTTAGTCCCCATTGCGCATAAGCAGATCCCTAAAACAGCGATGAATTTCCAGTTTGGGGGAGCACGCCCGCTCCGTTCCGATAGCCCGAAACTTGCAACAAAGTAGCCTATCGCCATCGGTAGGACAATTACGAGGTAAGCCCCCAAGTCGTTAGGCATCTTGAAGGTGCCGGCGAGTCGGGCTTCAATCATGTAAACTTTGAGTTGTCCCTCACTTTTCCTGACAGCGTACTTGCGATTCTGGTGCTTATCCACTATCAACCAGTCACCCTGTTTTTTTGACGGCAAAATAGTCGCATTTTGGGAGAGCTGTCTGCCGTTTTTCTCGTAAACTTGCCTCAAATCCTCCGAGACCTGAACCCCATCTTTACGGTGGGCTGCATCGCTGAAATGACTTTCTAACTTCGCTTCCACGTCGAACATATAAGCGGTTCCCATGTGTGTGTCGGTTGCGTAGTAATATAGACCAAGAACAGAGGAGATACCTCCGGCAAACACAAAGGCGATGATAACGTGACGCCAACGGTTACCCAACCGACTGTGAGTGACGGCATAAAACAGTAATACGGATCGAAGCAGTTTCCAAAAATACCCCAGACTGCTTGTCGCTGGGTGTGGTGCAAGGAGCGAAGCGATAAGCGCAAAAAGAAGAAAGAAGGAAATTGGGATGTCTAGCGGTGTTCTTTTCCATTCAAACCGGCGTTCGTGGCAGGTACGCCCTACCCACCCAAACAGTACGAGCAGTAGGCTTGCGTTCAATATTGCTGTTGCATAACCAAATGGAAGGATAAGCACGAAAAGAAGAAATCCAATATAGATAGCAAGATCAAAACAATCGCTTGGGCGGCGATAGCATTGGATTGCGGTTTGTCGAATTTTGTCGAACATGATGTGTGACGTTTCTGGAATGCGTGTAAAAACATAGGTTACAATGGGTTGTCCATAAATGTAACATATCAGGTGTCGAAAGAACGAATAAAAATGACACAAACGGCTAGAAAAGGACAGTTGGCATCTTTCACTGCCGTGTGCTTTGTTAAGTTTGTTGTTGGTTTTTATTTAATGAGGAGAGGCAATCATGAATGAGACACAAGCCCTCAAAGATGCACTATTTGAGACAGCTAAGAGTGGAAATCTCGATCAGGTTCGGCAGCTTGTCGAAAGTGGTGCCGATGTCAATGCGGTGGATGGGCATCACATCACGCCGTTCTTGTGGGCCTACTTCGATGGTCACATAGAGGTTGTGAAATACCTATTAAGCAAAGGTGGGAACGTCAATCATGATGACTTTAGTGAGGGGACACTTTTAACGCTTGCTGCCTTCACCGGAGATGTTGCGTTCATTCCCTATCTACTTGACGCAGGGGCAGAGATTGATCACGCTATGCCGCGCGGCGGTGAGACAGCGTTGCATCATGCGGCGGATAACGATCAAACAGATGCTGTTAGGTTGCTCATCCAACACGGTGCCGATGTCAATCATCGAACTAAACACGACGGTCCCTCTGAACTAAATTTCGGAACGTTTTGGGGAGAGACTCCGCTGCATGTCGCTGCGGTACGGGGCGATCAAGAGATGATTGAGGCTCTACTTGCTGGGGGAGCGGACAAAACGATAAGAACCGCCAAAGGAGAAACACCTCTTGATCAGGCAGAACGACACCAGAGACCGGAGGAGATTCTCCAACTGCTTCGATAGGATTTTTGTGATTTGCCAGCTAGGGGTGCGTTGTGAAAGGATTTAGGTTACTGTTTCTACTTATTGTTGTTGGTTTGCTAGCTTCTACCGTAGGAGCGCAGCAAGACGAAATGATAATTCCCCGGTTGTCGTTTCACTTTGGCGTAAGCCAGAATCCGCCGGGCGATCGTATGCTGCCTCGTGTTTCTCGGCACATTATCTTTAGTTTGGATGACACCAAAATTATCTGCAAAATGGTAGATGGGAATGTAGTGGAGTGGGATTTAGAAATCCGCAAAGAAAAATATATTACTACCACCGAAGACCTATTTTCCTATTCACCGGCTCAAAATCTGCTCCTCGTCAGGAAAAAGAACGATGATGTTACACTTATCCCTCTATACACCAATCAGGAAATAGTTCTGACCAGCGGTACGTTTGAACACGGAAGTTTGTCCGCAAACGGGAAATTTGTCGCGCTATCGCGTGGGGATAAGGAGATAGAAATTTGGGATGCAGATCGGAAGCGGCTGCTAAAACGTCTGAGGACGGTTGAGCCGGTGCGGAACGGTTTAGCCATTTCCGACGATGGACAGTACCTTGCAGCAGCGGAAGGCACGTACCGGGATGGAGAAGGACATCGCACGAATATTGAGGTGTGGGACATCAAGCAAGATACCCCGGCGGATCTGATTGATACAGGTATCATCTTGGGCGTTTGGAACCTGCATTTTTCTCCTGACGCTTCAATGTTGGCTGTCGATAGTCAAATAGAGGCGCAGGCTGGGATTCGTGTGTGGGAGAGAAGTACAAGAGAACAGCTATGTCTTATAGACAACTTGGAAGCGTATTGGGCGCGGGCGCTCACGTTTGTGTTAGATGGAAAATACATTGCGCTGGGTGATGAGTCAGGAGTGCTAATACTTTCTAATATCAAGGAAGATAGAGAGGTGTTTGCACTGAGAGCCGATACCGGGATTGAGTCTCTTGCGTTTTCTCATGATGGGAGATATATGGCGGTTGGGCTTTTCGATTCGACAGTTCAAATCTGGGAGCTCAAATCTGATCTCTAGTGTTTTCTCGGAACTTTCATGAGCTTGGGGGTAAATTTGTTATGGATCCAAAAGGCGATACATCATATACCGATGCGAAAGGTCGCACCCGTTGGCACTGCAATGACGAAATCGCGAAAAAACTCCAACAACTCCACGACATCTTGGTTATAGGCGGTTATGAAGAATCTCATGCTACACGATATACAAGGTTAGCTTACACTATTTCCCGCCACCCGGAATCGGTCGAGGAACTGCATCGGGAAGGACGTTTGTCGACAATCTCCGGCGTCGGTGAAACGATTGCCGAGATTATCGGTGAATTTATCGAGACGGGCACATGCGTGAAGTTGGAGGAATTTGCTGAGCACACCCCGAAAACTGTGCTGGAGTTGACAGCACTTCCCGGAGTCGGTATCAAGACTGCAAAGGCGTTGTACGATGAGCTTGGTATTAATAGCCTTGCCTCTCTTGATGAAGCACTTAATGAAGGTAGGCTCGAGGGGTTCAAACTCATGACAAAAAAGACGCAGGAGAGGGTTCGACAGCACATCAGCGGGAATCTCAAATAACGGCGACAGAGGAGACAGGAAAGATGCAAGGACAGGATCAATCGTCTCAACCAACGCGAGAATCTTCTCGCCGACTCACCGGCAAGATAGCAGCCATCACCGGGGCAAGTCAGGGGATCGGCAGGGAGACTGTCTTGCGATTGACGCGGGAGGGAGCATCGCTCTTTGCTAGCGACATCAAGGAAGATTTGCTAGAGAAGCTGGAGAGTGATGTCAAAGCGACCGGTGCTACCATCGCCACAGGAATCTTCGATGCCGCCAAAGCGGCGGACGCTCCACTGTTCATTCAGGCTGTTGTTGAGCGATATGGACGCATTGATATCATGGTCAACAACGCAGGAGGCATACGGACGCAGCCGTTTCCAGATGTCACGGAAGAAACGTGGGACTGGACGCTCAATCTGAACCTAAAGGGCCCATATTTTTACATGCAGGAAGCGGCAAAACCGATGATAGCGCAGAAAAGCGGCACGATTATCAATATTGCCTCGGTCGCTGGGATTGCTGGGGGAATGACCTACTCGCCACCTTATGCGGCGAGCAAGGCAGCAATCATTAACCTCACCAAGGTGGCTGCCGCTAACCTCGCGGAGCACGGAGTTACGGTCAATGCTGTTGCCCCTGGTATTGTAGAAACCGCTTTTAACTGGACACTCGATGACCTGATAGGGGTTCAGCAGATGGGTCTGTCCCCCGGCGAGTTTATGGAGCGTCGTCGTGATTCTATTCCACTCGGTCGGCTGCAGCAGCCGCAGGACATTGCCAACGTTGTGGCTTTTCTGGCGGGTCCAGACGCTTCTGAGATGACGGGTGAGACGGTTGTCGTTTCCGGTGGACTGGTAACGCGGTGATTATTCAAAGGAGAAACCATGATCAAAGAATCAGCATTATCAAAACCTCAGTATCAGACGATTCATGAAAAGAATCAAGGAATTGTCATGCGGGACGGCACGATTCTTCGTGCTAATATCACCCGTCCCAATGTTGAGGGCAAATTTCCTGTACTGATAGAGCGCACACCGTATAACAAGGAGGGTGGATCTGAAAATGGGGTGGGGTCTCCCGATTTCTTCTCACAGAGGGGGTATGCTGTCATTATCCAAGATGTGCGCGGCAGGTTCGCATCGGACGGTGACTTTTACCCATTTCGGGACGATGGCGCAGGGATAAACCGCGATGGGTATGACACCGTTGAGTGGGCGGCGGCGCAACCGTGGTCTGACGGCAATGTCGGGACGATTGGTGGTTCCTACTCTGGAGCCACCCAGTACAGAAACGCACTCAGTCGTCCGCCCCACCTACGGGCGATGTTTGTCCGTGAGTCTTCCGCGGACTACTATCAGGAGTGGGTGTACCGAAGTGGTGCGTTTGAATTGGCGTTCAACATGGCTTGGGCGCATGGGGTGACGTTGACCAATCTCGCACATCTCGCGGAGGGGGGAGAATTTAATCGGCAGAAGGGTAGACTCGAAAGAGTTCAGGAAGAGATGGATAGCTGGTATGCACGCCTTCCGATATATCCGTGCCCGTTCTTTGAGGGTTTGAGCGATTGGTTCAACGAGTGGCTTCAACACCCAACGGACGATGGGTACTGGGACGTCTTCAACATGGACAAATTTCACGATCAGATAGAAACGCCCATGTACCACCTAGGGGGCTGGTTTGACATCTTTCTGGCGGGGACATTCAAACACTACATGGGCATCAAGCAACGTGGTCGTACGGAGAAAGCGCGCCAGAGCCAAAAACTGATTGTTGGACCTTGGGTGCACGGTCCTGGGGCGATCAACACCCAATCTGCCGGCGAATTCGATTTTGGCGCTGATGCGGCTAGGGATTTTAACGAATTGCGTCTCCCTTGGTTCGATTACTGGCTCAAGGGTATTGACACAGGGATTATGGATGTACCGCCGGTACGCATTTTCGTGATGGGTCGTAATGAGTGGCGTGATGAAGCCGATTGGCCCCTGCCCGACACGCAGTATACAAACTATTATTTTTACGGTGGACAGAGCGGCTCCATCCAATCATTGAACGATGGAACGTTATCGCCAACGCCCCCTGAAGGGAGCGAAAATCCGGATAGTTTTGTGTACGATCCGGTCCAGCCCGTTCCCACTCGAGGCGGCAACACATTAAATGTACCCGGTGGTGTTTATGACCAGCACGAGGTTGAGGAATTGTGTCTTACCTTTGCGACCGAGCCGCTAACGGAGGAACTTGAGGTCACGGGTCCTGTGAAAGCAGTGATATATGGGCTATCATCCGCGCCGGATACCGATTGGGTTGTGCGACTCACCGATGTACACCCGGACGGTTACTCGCGACTGCTGTGTGACGGGATCCTCCGGGCACGATATAGGGATTCTTTCGCGCAGCCTGAGTTGTTGGAGGTCGGTAAGGTATACAGATATGAGATTGATTTGTGGGCGACGAGCAACGTTTTCCTGCCGGGACATCGGGTTCGTGTTTCGGTCACAAGTAGCTGTTTTCCTCGGTTTGACCGCAATCTCAACACCGGTGGGCCCATTCATAACGAGGCTGCCGGGCAGATCGCTATCAATACGGTCATGCACGATGAAATGAGACCTTCTCATATTGTGCTACCTGTGATTAAACGGAAGTGAGAGGGATTTTGGTGGTGTTGGCGTCAGAGCGTGGGAATTGTCTTTTGTCTGGGCAGGTGTCTAGCGATAAATAGGTTAATTGCTCAGTCCTCACGTAGGTGTTGAGGACGTGTTAATTCGGCGGTCAATGCTTCAATGGACTGGCTCAGTACCAGATCTTCTTTGAGTAATGTTTCGATTCGTTGACAACTTCGCACGACTGTTGCTCGACTTTGTCCAAACCCTTGATTGATCTCTTTCAACGAGAGAGAAGTCAGTTGACGGGTAAGATACATTCCGACTTGTCGAGGGAGTACAAACCGTCTTCCCCGCTTTCGAGAACATAGATCTGATAAGGTGAGGTGGAAGTACCGTGCAACGGTTTCCTGGATATGTTCCAGCGTGATCGTATCGGGTGGTGGTCGATCTGGGGTTTTGCTCTCTAGCACATGATGAACTGCCTGAAGGGTCAGCGGTGACCCCAAACGCACCTCTGCCATTAATCGGTTGAGCGCGCCTTCAAGCTGACGAATGTGTTCCGTCAGGTGTTTTGCCAAATAACGGAGCACTTTCAAAGGTACGGGTCTAGATTCCCGTTCTTTTAATTTTTGCTTCAGAATTGAAACTCGCAAATCAAACTCCGGCACACAAATTTCAACAGTGTGCCCCTGTCTGGGGCTATTGGGCGAGTCCCAAAACTCCTTCAAAAATTGTGGCAAGTGATCACAGGTGCATACAAGCCGTTGGCCTCGTTCATTTAAGCAGTTAAGTAGATGGAAAAACTCTTCCTGAATTTTTTGTTCTGGCGATAAAAATTGAATGTCGTCAATTAGCAACAGATCTACATGCTTATACTGTTGCCGCAATGCGGCAGCTTTCTGAGGGGTGGCAATAGACCGCAGCCATTCGCTCATAAATCTCTCTGCCGAAGAGCAGTACACTGTGCGATTCAGATGCCCCTGACGGAATTGGTTCCCGATTGCGTGTAACAGATGGGTTTTACCGAGTCCAACACCTCCATGTATAACTAACACCCCCTCCATCTCTCCGGCCCCATTCATCATGCTTTTCGCTGCATCAAACGCCTCTTGGTTACTTTGCCCAACGACGAACCGATCAAAAGTTAGTGTCGGATTCAGTCCTGTGCTGGCAGGTAAACGCTGCGCTGAAGTTGATATACCAGTTGGTAATTCGGATGGATATGATACTAATGGCTGGGTAGAGCGATCATCGCTGTCGCCGTTCGAGTGGTTCATTGCTATTGTCCTACGATTGGAGGTTGAATATTTCTGCTGTTACTAAATCCACATCTAAATGTTACGAAGGTGCCTAGGTAGGGGGCAACCGAAATCGCTCGTTCTTTGTAATCTGTAACATTATAATTGAGGGCTTGTATGGGGTCCTGTCGTCCTCTGTCGCAATAAGGACGAGGCGACAATCTGGATAGGAGTATAGTCTACCAAAAAAACAAGGTGATATCAAGCCTTTTTTTCAATTTTTATTGACATACTCCCAAACCTAAAGGATTGGGATTCTCATCCTTTAGGTTTCGAATTGCTCTATCAACAAAGTTAGCCCGACGAATCGGGTCTTACAACTTCTCCTGAGAGGGTGGATGCCCCCACCCTATGGATATTGACCGCCGCATTGCGGTCTCTATCCAACTCTGTGTGGCAGCTTGGACACTGCCATGTTCTATCACGAAGGTTTAGCTCTGGGTTGATTGCGCCACAGACATGGCAGGTCTTACTCGAAGGATACCACTTGTCTACACGTGCCCGATTCTTTGACCTTGGTACCTTTCGGGAATGGTTGCGATTTACACGTTTGATAGTCGTAGTCATTGAAGTCAGACCCGGTGAGATACCTCTTTAGTCCAAAGTCAAACCCCGCGTTATTACCCGTCGTGGGTGACTCTAAATCGACAGCTAGGTGGTCTGTCAGAATGATTAGCCATACGTCTCCTATGCTGTCACGCTTAATCGTGCAGCGTTTCGGGGTTCCTAAGACTTCCCGACTTTTGAAATATCGGTAGATCCGTTTGCCGATACGGATATAGTTGTTTTGCAGCAGTTTCCAACCCGCTTGCTTGAGGGTGTAGGACTTGTATAGTTTACGTCTCTTGAAACGGGGACGACCGGAACGCTTGCCGCTTTTGCGGTCAAGTTTAGAGTACGCTTTATCAAGTCGGTCTATTACGTCTTGCAACGATTGACTCGGCAACTGATTCCAATGGGCAAAGCAGGGCAGCCGCTTCAACTTGGTTAAGTGTCGCGTCAGTGCTTTCTTACCCGGATATGTCCCGTACATAGCATAGTATCGGCAATACAACGCTATAAAGTGATTCCATATCTCAGCGTGTCCATCTATCGTTTTGTGCAAGACACGGTTGCCGTGATTGCTATACATTTTGAACTTGTAGGTCTTCATGGGATTGTCTTTCTGTTTTTAATGTAGGGGACACCGCCAAGCGACGGTGCAGCATTCCCCTACGAAAGACAAAAGAGTTATAACATCTTTAGCCTACAAAATCAATACAAAAACGGCTGAAGCGAAACTTATATCCCAAAGATAAATCATTGGGCTTTACGGGCTAAAGCCCAACTCTGTAACATTTTTTGTTTTTTTAGACATACCCCATATCCCTCAACTTTCGTTCATCGCGTCGCCAATCTGCTTTGACCGATACGCGCAAATCTAGAAATACGGTTGTCTCCAAAAACTGTTCAATCTCTGCACGGGCGAGTTGCCCAATCCTTTTGATTGTTTTACCACCTTTCCCAACTAGGATCCCTTTTTGCGATTGTCGCTCAACATAAAGCATCGCACTGATATAGATTTTTCCGTTTGGACGTTCTTTGAACTCTTCTACCACGACGCTGGAGGCGTAGGGGATCTCCTGATTCGTTCTGAGGAAAATCTTCTCCCGTATGGTTTCCGAGATGAAGAAGCGTTCCGGCAAGTCACTGAGTTGGTCGGGAGGGAAGTAGGAAGGACCTTTGGGAAGGTGTTTGACAATTGACTCGTGAAGTTGAGATACGCCGTTGTCCGTTGTTGCTGAGATAGGGATGATTTCGAGGAAGGGGAACTTTTCCTGATAGCTGGCAATAATTGGTAAAAGTGTGGAGCTGGGAATCAGATCGATTTTGTTAATTACGAGTATGACTTGCTGCGCTGCCTTTTTAAGTTCATCAAGGATTTTTTCTTCAATGCCGGAGTTTAGTCGGTTCACATCAATCATATAAAGCACAAGGTCTGCGTCTCTGATTGCGGTATATGCGGCTTTGACCATCTGGTCGTGCAAGCGATATTTGGGGGTAAGGACTCCGGGCGTATCTAGGAAGATGATTTGATGTGAATCGGTTGTGAGAATCCCAGTGATCCGGTTACGTGTCGTTTGTGGCTTTGGTGTGACAATTGCGAGTTTCTCCCCCATCAGCCCATTCAGCAGGGTTGATTTGCCGACGTTTGGCTCGCCGATGATGCTAACGTATCCAGATTTGAATGACTTTTGTGCTTGCATTTTAGGGTTCCGTCACTGATTTGATTGCATAAAAAAAGCGATGTTTTTGACATCGCTATTTGGCTGATTTCAGTTTCTTTTTTATCCTGAAGTTTCTTGTGTTTCCTCGTTTCACTCTCGTCTTAACCGGATGCGCGTCTGCCGTGAAGCTGGACGTGGCTGTTGACTGAGCCGCTTCAATAGGTCTTCAACCTCTGCATCGTATGTCTCGAAGGGATCTTTCATCTCAAAAGGTTCTTCGTGCGAAAAATAGATTTGGTTCCAATCAATGATGCAGGGCAAACGGTGTTGGGACAGATAACGCATTACATAGGAGCGGGCTTTTGCTCTTGTATTTTCGGGGGCATTCCGGATCGCTGCCTCAATCTGCTCATCCGTCGTGACTCGTTTCACATGTCCTTCGCGCTCAAGTTCGTAAAACAATCCCTTATCTTGATTGAGGTGGTGATACTCAAGGTCGAGACTCTCGATCCACGGGTCGGTCCAATCCAGTCCCTCCTCTTCCATAAAAGCCTCAAGCAGCCATTTCTTCGTTACCCAATCGACGCGATCGATTAAACGTTCCGGATCCGCCTCCAAGTCATCCAAAACCGATTCCCATTCGGTCAATACCCAATCTGTATCGTTATCTTTGCCTTTCAGGACTTTTTGTGCGAGATCGAGATATTCGCGTTGCAGGTCTATCGCTGAGATGGTGCCGCCGGATTCCAGTTCGACAATCCACTGGAAGGTCTGATCGCGCGAGATTTCTTTAATGGCGTGTACTGGGTTGACTAAACTCATATCACGGGGGCGATGTCCTTCCTCAAGAAGATCAAGTATCAGAGAGGTTGTTCCAACCTTCAAAGCCGCTGCAAATTCGGACATATTTGAATCGCCCACGAGCAGGTGGAGGCGTCGATATTTGGTGTAGTCGCCGAGGGGTTCATCGCGTGTGTTGATAATTGCCCGACTGAACTGTATCCACTCGTAAATTTCTGTGACAATGTGATCCGCGCGTTGAGAGATTTGGTAGCCGACAAAATCGTCACGGCGATGGTGGGAATCCCCGAATTCGAGGATCTCTTCGTGTCCGCCGACGCGACCGGCACCCGCATAAATCTGGCGTGTAACAAAGAACGGCAGCAGCGTGGGAATAACGACCTTGTAGAAGGGAACGTCGCGCCGGAGTTGATAGTTTTCATGGCAGCCGAAAGTCGCGCCTGTGAAATGATCAATGTTGTTTTTGAAGAAGGAGATATCATCTTTCAATCCAACATCGTCGAGGATCGTGATGATTAGCTGCTCGATGGCTCTGTCGTAAGCGATCAGATCAAAGAGGCTAATACACTCCGGCGTCGCATACTCAAGATGCCCCATATCGATGTAGAGCCGCCCACCGTTGAACAGAAAACCGCCGTTGCCGGGCGGTTCTCCCCAATCTCGGTAGTGCATATCCGACATACCGAGTTTCAACTCGTGAAAGATATAATCCCTCACAAGCGCGGCGGTCCCTTCCGAAGAGCCTAGGGAGCCATCCGAGTCAGCCATACATCCAAATTCAGTTTCGATACCAAAAATACGTCTGCTCACTGTTCGGCCTCAAGGACAAGCTGGGGTTTGTCCGTACTCATATCAGAGCCAGTCTGCGATTGCTGCATCAATCTCATCCGAGGTCAGAAGACGGAACTTATTATTGCTTCGGCGCGAAGTTTCCAATACCGCCCCTTCGATTTCTCCTGCCTGCAATTCATCTCGAAGGACTTCGTGCAGCCGCTCTTTGTCCGTCGTCAATTCCGAACCTTCGTTTGCCTCCTCATCCGAATCGGTCTCTGTTTGTTGCACTCCCAACTCCCAACCGACCACCCAAGTTTCTAGGGCTAACTGTAACGCAGCGGTAAGCGAAGACTCAGATACTTCAGCAGCGGATAGGTAATTCTGCATCGCCGTTTCGGCTTCGTGGGTGCCACCGATAACTTCTCTGTCTTGATTTGATTGCACTGTACCATCGTAATTCAGGGCGATAAATCCATCCCCTTCACCGCGTGCACCAAGTTCTGCCAACAGCATTTTAATGATGTAGGCGGAGCCAAAGATGGCTTCAAAGGATTGTTTGATAGTGGGTCCAAGCACGAAATTTGTCAGACGATGGAGGGTAACGTCGTCAACTGAACTCTGAAAACCTTGTACGGATGCGGTATCAGTTGCCATCATGCGCAGCCGTTCAATATCGGCGCTATGCCCTATAGCTGAGAGTGCAATCCGGTCATGCACCTCAAAGATTTTCCGTTGTCCGCGTCCGATGGTCACAAGTAACAGCCCGTCATCATATCTTAGCCCGACGACGGGACTTCCGCCGGTTATTAACGGCTTCAAGCCACCGATAAGGTTCATCTAGCATAAGTTGTTTCTACAGATTCAGCATAAATCTCTTGGAGTCTTTCGACAGAGAGATCTTGAATTCCGTCCTTTGTGATCGTTTTTACGGTTGGATAGATATTTGATTTCGGGTTATAGCCGCTCGTTGCTGAGTCATATTCTGCTGCTGCATCGAGTAGGCGCAAAACAGTAACAGTAGCCTCTTGTTCATCCATGTCGGCAAGTGGTTTATCGCCCCAACGGTTCTGATACAACAAAATTCCGCGGATCCACACAGAGCCGGATCCGGATGTCGCGAAATCGGCACTCTCGAAATGTGCACCAAGCGCGTCGTAAAAGAAGATTTTGCCACCGTTTTCATCGTCGCTTTGCAAATCATAGATGGCGTAGATTGGTATTACACCCCCAATGCCTTGCAGCGTCATGGGCAAATTTTCACGGATTAGGCGGGAGAGCGTGCGCAGCTTGCCTTCGAGGCTTAACTCTTGGAGTTGACTTCGGCGGAAATATTGGAACGAATGTTCGAGAACTCGCGCCATTTCATAAGCCATTGCGGGTGATCCTGCGATCGCAAGGACGGAGAGTTCGTCGATCTGCAGCAGCTTTTCTGCGCGATCGTACATGACAACGTTGCCCGCCGTTGCCCGCCGGTCTCCGCCGATGAGGACCCCCTCCTTATAGCGCACAGCAAGGACGGTGGTGCCTTCTGTTTCTTGAATCGGAGGCGAGGCCCCATTTGCGGATGTTGCGGGCAGATCCAGTTGAATCTGGCAATCGTGCACCTTCAAGAGGTCGAGGAAATCCCCCTTGTGATTTGTCATGGATTATTCACCTGTTCGTTGGCGGTAACGCCGGGATTGGTCTTTATCGACGCGCCGCATCCGCCGAACCAAATTTCTCGTGTCCGGCCTGGTGACATCCGGACGCTTGGGCCCATCATCGTCCTCGCCATCGCCCGGACCTACGGGTTTCACCGGTCTTTGAATCCGATCGCGTAGATGGATCAAATGCTGTGCTGTCATGGTAATAACCTCCTGTAAGAAAAATTAAGGGTTTCAGTTACTGAGTTTTAAGTTTTCAACTAACGCTTCGACCGACTGCGCCTGATCGAGGATGCGATTGTATTTTTCTGCCATCTCTGCATCCGCGAGCTGGTTCATGCTCACTGAGACGGTTTTTTTGCCCTTTGTATTAAATGTGACGTTATCCCATTGGATCGATTTTATTTGCGGGCGGAATTTGTCCAACGATTTGCCTCGAAAATATGCACGGGTATCAGCGGGTGGATTGTGGATCGCGACTTCAATTTGCCGATCAGTAACGAGACGTCGCATCAATCCACTTGTTTCAAGTTCATAGTATAACCCCTCTTCTTGATCAATGTTGTGATACTCAAGGTCGAGGCTCTGTAACCACGGGTCATCCCACGAGAGTCTCTCTTCGTCAATGAACGTTTCCAGCAGCCATTTCTTGGCGACCCAATCCAATCGATCAGTGAGTTCCATTGGATCTTTTTCAAGCTTATCGAGAGTAGATTCCCATTCGGTGAGGACCCAATCGGTATCACCACTTTGTGGGTTGAGGTGCTTTTGAGCTAACGCGAGGTATTCGCGCTGCAGATCGATTGCGGAGATGCTCTTACCGTTGGCTAATTTAAACCGCCATTGATAGGTCTGGTCACGGGAGATTTCTTTAATCGCGTGAAGCGGATCCTGCAAGGTAAACCAACCGGGGACGCGCTTCTGTTCAATGAGATCGATAACGAGTGCGGTTGTGCCGATCTTGAGTGCCGTTGCATACTCTGACATATTGGCATCACCGACGATACCGTGTAGTCTTCGGTATTTTGCTGGATCAGCGTGGGGTTCATCGCGTGTATTCACAATTGGACGGTTGTGCATTGTATCAACGCTGACTTCGACATGAAAAAAATCGGACCGTTGTGCTATTTGGAAAAAGCCTGCGGAGGTCAATCCTGATTCGGTTTCGATTCCTACCTTGCCTGTCCCTGCAAAAATCTGTCGTGTCACAAAAAATGGCATAATACTCGCTTTGAGGTCATCAAAGGGAATAGCCCGTTCCATTAGGTAATTGTCGTGGCAGCCGTAACTGTGTCCATGAAAGTCGGTGTTGTTTTTGTATAACAGGACACGTTTTCCCAATTTTTCGCTTCGCCTGATTGCACACTGCTGCAGTATCCGCTCTCCTGCTTTATCGTGGGCGACCAATTGAAAAAGGCTGCGACATTCTGGCGTGGAGTATTCGGGATGGGCATGGTCGTTGTATAAACGGGCACCATTGGTCAAAATCAGATCGCTTTTGATTTCGACGAAGGACAGGTTTCGCTGACGATCGGCTGCCTGATGTTCCCGCTCGTCGGGGTGCTCCTGCAAAGTTTTTGCACGGAAGCCACGCTCGTCTTGGAATGGATCCTCGCCGCTATAATCCCACATTGGTCGAAAATCATCCTGCCGGTAGCTCTTAATCAATTCGACAGATTGGCTGACGGGATCAACGTGTTCCTCTGATTCTAGCGTGATTCCGTATTCAGTTTCGATTCCAAAAAGTCTTTGCATAAACGCTTCATCCTAAATCACACTGCTTGCGGCTTTTCTACGAGTTGATTTCTCCGGACGGATTGGGGTCACTTTGACAACGTTTTCTGGATCGTAATCGAGCAGCTTAAGCCAATCCTCGACGCTGTCTGTCGGAGGGAAGATGTCGTTCTCGCGATATTCTGCCAATGCGCCTTCCAACAGGTCTTCAACCCGAAGTCCCACCGCCTCCTCAGTGCCTTCTATCGCACGTTTGATTGCGGACTCTTTTGCGCGTTGAACAATGGAATCGACAATAGCACCGCTACATAGATCGCCACGGTACATAACATCGCGGCGACCACTTCGCAGGGTAACCTCTAAAAACTTGTTATTTTCATCTCGCTGGAACAGTTCATCGCAGACCTGATCAATGAGGTGAGAAACTGCTGCTTCTGTATCGCCGTTGTGTGCATCAAGAAGTCCTGGATGGAGTGGTAAATCTGGTGTGAGATAAATACGGAAAATCGCCCTTGATGCTTCTTTATCGGGACGGGTGACTTTAATCTTCCGATCAATTCGCCCGGGGCGTAAAATCGCAGGATCAATGAGATCCGGGCGGTTCGTTGCGAGGATAATTACGACGTCTTGCAAGGATTCAATTCCGTCCATCTCGGCGCAGAACATTGGGACAACGGTGTTAGAAATATTATGGGAACGGAATGAACGGCGCGTTCCTAAGATCGATTCTGCCTCATCGATGAATACGAAAGGCAGATAACCTTCTTTACTCTTTTCACGCGCTATCTGGAAGATTTCACGGACTTTACGCTCCGACTCGCCAAGCCACATATTCAAGATTTCGGGACCCTTGATGTGCAGGAAACTGCCTTCTACCTCGACTCCTTCCTCTGCGCTCAGTCGTTGCGTCAGGTTGTGCGCTGTTGCCTTTCCGATGAGTGTTTTCCCACAGCCCGGAGGACCGTGTAGGAGAAAGCCTTTCGGGGGCGCGTATTGGAACTTATCGAAGAGTTCCGGGTGTAAAATTGGTAGTTCGATGGTATCTTTGATGAGTTGAATGGTATCGTCCAGTCCACCTACTTTCGACCAAGGAAGGTCTGGCACGGCTTCGAGATAGTAATCCTGTGCTTCTTGTACTTCTAGGCGTTCTAGTGCTACTTTGGAGTTCGGGTCCATGCGAATTTCGTCACCGACTTTGAGCTTTGCATTGGCTAAATCGGTGGAGCGTTGTAAAATAATTGATTGTAATCCGGCGGGCTCACCGCCAACGCGCAACCGTCCATCGGGCATCAAATCAACGATTTTTGCAATCGATCCAGAGGTGTTGTACCCTAGCTCACCGACAATGACATAAGCATCATTAAGGAGCACGCTAAAACCGATCTTCAGCGCTGCGGCATCCAATTGTGGGTCAATATTCGCATAGTATTCAGATCCGCCAATAATAACATGGGCAACCTCCTTTTTTGGAAGCCCCAGCAGCGTTCCAATTCGATTCGCCGGAGAAGTCAACTTTTCGATTGTTTCCTGCATTTCAACGATGGCTTCTCGCGCCTCTTGGAAGGTCATTTCATCTTCCACAATCGCCCGCCGAAGTTGAAACAGTAGTGGTCGCCGACGATCATTCTCGTGGGTTGCATAAATGAGCCGATCGACTAGCATCAAGGAACGAGGGGTGCCCACCTGATCATCATCGTCCTCAATTTCTTCTTCGAGGTCGTCAAATAGCCGGAAATCGTCTTCTGGTATCGTTTCGGGTCGCTTTCTATCGTTCTGGTCTCAGTCGTATTGGATGGTATTTCAGAATTAATTTCTTTTGCCGTAGGAGAAGCGCGGGAAAATTTCCCTAAAAGAACGTTCCCAATATTTGGAGTATTCGGTTGCTAACATTTTCTTGAATTGACAGGCTTCGTGAGATTGTAACGGTCGCTGGAAAGAGAGTCGTGTCGGACCGGCTAGCGCTTGGTCACCCAAGACAAATCGAGAAATGGCCGAGACATGAGAAAGTGTTAGCTGGCAAAAGTATGAGTCTATCAAATGGTTCATCGTATAAGTACATTTGTATTCTATCACATCAGTAGGCAAACATCAACACAAAAAGCAGAAAATCCTCATGAGAGTATGGCTTAGACATAGGAAATTTCTAACAAAAAAGCTGAATCAACTGCGCATAATTATTGCCTTCCTCTTCTTATTTTGGTATAATCTGCCTTACGGGTCGTTACTAATTCAAACCTACTGCAGAGACACAGAGTGCAGAGAGAAAAACGATAAAAAGTCTTTTCTTTGCGTTCTTCGCGTTAAATGAACTAATAACCACTTATTGTGTTTTTGATCTAATAAGGATGGGATTCTACAGAAGATCGCTATTAAAGGACGTGATGATGGAAACGACGGAATACCGGCTTCGGCTAAAAGACCTGCCCGAAGATGAACGACCGCTCGAAAGACTTTACAAGTACGGTCCGCAGGCACTTAAAACATCAGAACTAATCGCAATTATTATTCGTACCGGAACGGGCACTGCAACAGTCGTTCAGGTCGCAGAGCAGCTGCTTCAGAAGTACGATGGCAACTTGAAGCGATTGGCAGATAATAGTGAGATACAGATTGCAGAAGGTATCAAAGGGATGGGCACGGTGAAGGTGGGTCAAATCAGAGCAGCTTTTGAGTTGGGACGACGGATGGCGGCTTTTCTTGAAGAGAAACCCCAGATTAGTTCCCCCAGCGATGTTGTGCATGTTGCACGAATGGCGATGCCCTCAATGCGAGATCTACGAAAGGAGGAGCTCCACGTCTTTTGCCTTGACACGAAGAACTATGTGACCAAGCAGCGCCGTATCTTCGAGGGTGGCTTAAATGCAAGCATCGTTCACTCTCGTGAAGTTTTTCGGTTTGCAATAGAAGAGGCAGCAGCATCGATTATCCTTGTGCATAATCATCCATCCGGCGATCCCGCACCAAGCCCGGAAGATATTAATGCGACACGGCAGTTGGTCGAAGCGGGAAAGTTGCTTGATATCCGGGTGACAGATCATGTTATTATCGGGGACGGGTGTTATATCAGCATGAAGGAAGAAGGGATAATTTCGTAACTCTGTATTTCAACGTCTACGATTTACAATCAAATAGGAGATTTCAATATGTCCGAAGATAAAGCGTACAAAGTTCGTGCGATTCACTGTAGTCACAAAGCCTCGCAGGAGGAGATTTACGAAAGGCTTAAGGCAATCACTGCTCCCCTGACGCGTTCATGGGAGAAGATCGAGAAAGCCCGCAAAATCGGTATCAAGGTGAACATGCAGATGCGTACGGATAATATCCGTCGCATTGGAGGACGACGGCAGGAGTTGGTTGACGACGATGTTCTCCGTGCTTCGCTCCGTTTGCTGCGAGAGCGCACTGACGCACATATCTTCGTGCTTGATACCAGCATGGTGCCAGTGGGGCAGCGTCCCGGCGACGATTTTAATATGCGCCCAATCTTCGAGGAGTTCGATATTCCTTATGTTGAAGCCGGTGATCCGCCCTTTACGCAGTACAAGGTGCCCGGTGGTGGTACGATGTTCTCTGAATATCAGCTTTCCGCCTCGATTGGCGAAGCGGATGCTTTTATCTCGATCGCTAAGATGAAAAATCACGCCTTTATGGGCATAACGCTGTGTCTGAAAAACCTTTTTGGTTTGCCTCCCATACAGCCCCACGGTCGGGTGAGAACCTACTTTCATCACGTTATCCGGCTGTCATACGTCCTGCCGGACCTCGGTCTGATTACTCAACCTTGTCTCAACATCATTGATGGCTTGACGGGGCAAGCGAGACGGGAGTGGGGCGGAGATGGGCGTATCTGTGATGCGTTGATTGCCGGTGACCATGTGATTGCTACGGATGCTTGCGGCAGTTACCTTATGGGTACTGACCCGCGCCTCGATTGGCCCAATCCGCCTTTCCGCCGTGATCGAAGCCCGATTGCTGTGGCTGCGGAACACGGCTTTGGGACAGTGAATCTGGAGGAGATCGACTTTGACATGGGAGAGCTGCAGCCTCCGCTTGCTGAGTTTGACTCAGAGAAGATGGACCCCAGTGAAAAAATCGCAAGCCTGCGTCAAACCGCGTGCCAGCAGGCGTTGTTTTATCGAGATAACCAAGAAAAGTTAGTAGATCGTCACGCTGGTTCATTTATCTATCTGCAAGATGGGGACGTTGTCTGGAGCGGTCCGCACCCGGATCAAGCGGGTGCTGTCCATCAACTCAGCGGTGAGCGTCCGGATCAGGCTGTGTGGCTCAAGCTGGTGGATCCAGAGGAGACAGAGGGTGAACGGATGCGCGTGTATGAGCGGATTTTGGCGGCGTAAGCGCGCTTGACACCTAGTGCTATAAACATGTCGCCCCGCTGGGGCTTTGATGTGCTTGTTTGTTCTGTGTGCTATAAACATGCCGCCCCTCTGGGGTTTTGGTTGTTTGTTGATCTCTGTGTGCTATAACATGTCGCCCCGCCCCGATATATCAGGATTCAAAGCAACTGGGGCTAAATGAAGCGATGCCCCTTTTGCTGCTTTCACGCACCAGATATTCTATCCTGAAAATGCTTCAATGGTGGAAATCCTGATTCAGATAATAATTATGAGCACCCCTCAGATTACATAAGGAGCGGTATGTCTCAGCAAAAACCCCATGTCCTGCTACTGATCAACGACGAACATCGTCCTGACGTTTTGCCGGTTGAAGGCGACGGGCAGGTTCGCACCCCTACGTTGGATCGATTTATCAACGAGGGGACTTACTTTCGCAATGCGTATACGCCTTCGCCGATCTGTGTGCCGGCGCGGCAGAGTTTTATCTCTGGACTCTATCCACGTAACTGTGGTAGCCTCAACTTTGGCGATCCGATGCCGACCGAAGTCCGAACCATTCCGGGGCATCTCGGTAACTACGGCTACTACTCGTGCGCCGCGGGGAAGATGCACTTTGTCGGCAAAGATGTTATGCACGGTTGGCGGGAACGAGTTGGTCGTGATATTGTGGGTGATAACGGCTACCCTTATCCAGTTGTTGATGATGAACATTCCGCCCAATTTCAGCGAGAGCCGGGCACCGGTTCTAAACAGAACAAAGTTATCCAAGAGATTCGTGACGCCCAGCCCGGGATGGGATACTGGATGCTCCACGACCAGTACGCTGTAGATGGTGCGTTGCTGTTCCTTGAGGAGTATTTCGTGGACGCCTCATACGATCGGTACACGCCGAATCCGCTGTGCATGGCGATGAGCCTTTGGTGTCCGCACTACCCGTATCAGTGTCCACTCGACCTGTTTACCTACTACATGCAGCGTGTCGAGCCGATTATTGAGGAGCCGAACGATAAGTTTGAGTGTAACGATTTTTTCAAGGTTCGGTTTGGTGAGGATGTGACCCATCGCCAAGCGCACCGTGCCACTGCTGCTTACTACGGCATGATCGACTGGATGGATCAGCAATTTGGTCGCGTTATTGAAAAACTGGAACATCTTAATGTTCTCGACGATTTCATCATCGTTTTCCTGTCGGATCACGGCGAGATGCTCGGCACGAAAGGGTTGTGGGAAAAACAGAGTTTTTTTGAGGCGTCGGCGCGTGTGCCGTTTTCCATCTGGTATCCAAAACGGTTTGGGCGTGAACCGCAGGTCATCGAACAAAATGTGTCGTTGGTAGATCTGTTTCCGACGCTATGCGATCTGGTTGATATCCCAGCACCGGAGGAACTTGACGGACGCTCGCTTGTGCCACTCGTCGAAGGATCCGCCGATGGCTGGCAGAATACAGTCTATAGCGAACTTTGGCGCGTCCATAATGGTCCGTCCGTGATGGTCAAGCAGGATAGTTTGAAGTATTTCCGTTTCGATAATGGTGCTGGTTGGCCCGAGCAGTTATTCGATTTGTCGAACGATCCCGATGAATGCAACAACCTGATTGACAGTCCTGCCTATGCGGAAGCACTTGCGGGGTTGCGCGGTAAAGTGGATGCCTTGCCTCCACCACGGCGCAAGGATGCGGACAATCGTTTTATTGACCCGTATCGGCCGATGGGTGGAGATTGACCTGATTACATTCTTTGTATATTAGGTTTAATCGGATGGGAGAAGGATAACGCGTGAACAGACGAAGTTCCACCCTACAGATGCTCGGTTTTACTATCGTGCTACTTTTCGCTGTGGTACTGCTGTTGACGGGTCTCGGTGTGTTCGGTGTTCCTGACGCGAATGACTTCCGGGATTGGGATAGCTACTATGAAAAACGCGATGCACTTGATGCGGAATGGGATAGATTGTTCTGGGAGTCTCGCAAACTGCATCAGGAGATTGAGCCGTTTATATCCCGTGATTTTGATGACCCTAACAGTTTTATTGAGACACCAGAGGGAAGAGCAGCCATGAAGGTGCTAGCAGACAAACTGAAGGCACAACTCTCCAAATCCAAGGCTTTGCAGAGAAAAGCCAATAAATTGGATCGACAATATCCCCCTGAACTCGTCTCCAAATACGCAGGCTACCCCAGATATGATCGTTGATGACCGTTGGATATAGATGTGCAATGATGGGTTTCGCTTGGTAAGTCTTTGATTTACTCCCGCTCACTCCGAATTGTGCTATTACTTATGTGGATCTTAGAATTAATGAGACATTCCAAACGGGTGCGGTTGGAAACCGCCCCTACCGGGGGGCGAAAGTGTCTATTTATTTTT
>JAGWBT010000094.1 GCA_021295755.1 Candidatus Poribacteria bacterium | reverse complement strand
TCTTGCATCTGTACCAACTCCCTCATGACCCGATGTATCCAGTGGTCTGTATTGATGAAAGACCTTGCCAATTAATTAGGGCGTGTTGACATTTTACAGTGGTTGTAGGGAACAACGATCGTTGTTCCCTACGGAAGGGTGTAAGTCCTGACCTAGTAAAGCCCAAGGTAGTTATCGGTTTCCCACTGGCTGATGCTCTGGTGATAACTTCGCCACTCTTCACGCTTGACTTCGATGTAGTAGGGGGCATATTCGGGTCCAAGTGCACTCTGAATGACCTCATCCTCTTCCAGACAGTCGAGTGCTTGACTAAGTGTTCTTGGTAGCAAGTCAATACCGCGTCGTTGGAGTTTGTCCAGTGATATCTCGTAGAGGTTATCATCATTGCGCGTACCCGGGTCAATTTGGTTCTCGATACCATCAAGCCCGGCGGCGAGCGTCGCTGCCATGGCGAGGTATGGATTGGCGGCACCGTCCCCTGAACGATTTTCAATCCGTCCGGCATCGGGGATACGGATCATCTGCGTCCGGTTGCTCCCGCCATAGGTGATATAAACAGGCGCCCACGTCGCGCCGGAACGGGGCGCGCCAGAGATCAGACGTTTATAACTGTTGACAAGGGGGTTGGTGACAGCAACGAGGGCTTTGGCATGATGGAGAATTCCGCCCATGAACCAGTAGGCGAGTTGTGACAGACCATTTTCATCCGATTCATCAAGGAAATGATTGGTCTGGTTATCTGTGTCCCACAGGCTCATGTGAAAATGTGCGCCGTTTCCGGTTAAGTTTGCAAACGGCTTAGGCATGAAGGTCGCTGTCAGTCCCTGTTCTTCGGCAACGGTCTTAACCATCCACTTGAAGAAAGTGTGCCGATCTGCTGTCGTCAGCGCATCGGAATAGAGCCAATTGAGCTCAAACTGACAGTTAGCGTCCTCATGGTCGTTGGCGTATGGACCCCAGCCTAACCCCTGTAGATACTTAATCAGGGTGGTCATTGTGTCGAGGTTACGGTGGAGTGCCCGCAGGTCATAACAAGGCTTGCCCAGCGTATCGAGCGGATCCCACGGCGCGTAACTACCGTCCTCACCCTGTTTCAGCAGCATAAACTCTGCTTCGACACCGACGTTGAAGAGGTAGCCCTTTTGTTTGGCTTTCTCCAATTCCCGTTGTAAGATGGTGCGTGGGCAGTAGGGCCATGCCGCGTCGCCCACGTGCACATTTCCTGCCAACCACGCCACGTTTGGTCGCCACGGCACGATTGTGAGTGAGTTAAAGTCGGGTAGACTTGCCATATCTGGATCATGTGGGCCCTGCCCCATTTCACCTGCCGCAAACCCGGCGAAGCCGGCACCCTCTTCCGCCATGTCATCAATATGTGTTGTCGGCATTCCACAAAGGAACAGAGGAAAAACTCGATTCCCTTCTCTGCGACTAACGTTTTAACCTCGTCTAACGTCATTATTAGGACTCCTTTCTCATTGCCGTTGGAAAAGACTTAATCTTCTCAATATGATAAATATCATTCCCGTTCTTTCCACCCCGGTCCGCCTCCAAACACACGGTTCGTCCCAACGAGCGGGATACCACAAATCATTGATGCCTCCAAATTCAATGCCCGGAGGTCTTCGGGATCGAGGTCGTGTACATCCGCCTTGCCGCAAGCGCGAGCGAGGATCTGGATCTCCGAAGTCATCGCTTGCAGCAGATTGGCGACGCGCTCTGACGCTTCGTCGATGTCAAGGCGTTTCATCAGGTCGGGATCCTGCGTCGTGATCCCGACGGGACAACGTCCCGTGTGACAATGGTGGCAGTGGTACGGTTCGGTGCCGAGTTCGTGGTAGTCCTCGACATGGATAGGTTTGTTACAGTTGAGCGCCATCAGGGCCGCTGTCCCAATATATACCGCGTCCGCACCGAGTGCCATCGCCTTTGCCGCGTCCACACCGTGTCGGATACCACCCGCGATAATGAGCTGCACCTCGCCGTACAATCCGAGGTCTTCGAGTGCTGCGCGTGCCTCACACTGTGTGTTCCTGACAAATTTCGGCGGATGCGCCGGTGCCACCTTCCATCCCGTCCACGACGATAACATCGGCACCCGCCTTTGCCGCCAACTTCACGTCGTCGAACACCCGTGTCGCTCCCATCTTCACGAAGATTGGCACCTGCCAGTCGGTCGCCTCCCGTAATTCTTCGATTTTGATAATCATATCATCGGGACCGAGGAAGTCGGGATGCCGTGCTGGGCTGCGCTGATCGACACCGAGGGGCAAATCGCGCTGTTCCGCAACCGTATCCAACACCTTTGATCCGAGCAACAATCCCCCCGTTCCCGGCTTCGCGCCCTGTCCAATCGTCAACTCGATGCCATCCGCCATCTGTAGATGGTGGACATCAATGCCGTAGCGAGACGGCAGCACCTCGTAGACCAGTGACCGGCTGTGCTCACGCTCCGCCATCAGCATCCCGCCGTCACCGGTGGTGTTGGACGAACCGACGATATTCGCTCCTTTTGCTAACGCGACCTTCGCGTTGTAGGAGAGCGCGCCCCAACTCATGCCGGTGATCATGATGGGAACCTCAAGTTCAATCGGCTTTTCGGCGAAACGGGTGCCGAGGACGGTTTTGGGTGAACAGCGTTCCCGATAGCCTTCGAGTGGAATACGGGTCAGGGTACAGGGGATGAAGGTGAGGTCATCAAACGTCGCCCATCGCCGCTCGCGTAACGTGCCAAATCCGCGGATACGGTATCTGCCTAACTCCGCTTTGACTTGGATATCTTCGATTATGTCGGGGGTGAATGTTCCACTGGTTCGGAGGTAATCTGATTTGTCTGGCATTATAAAAAAGTTTCTCTCTCATGACTGTGGACGAATGAAGGCTGCCAAGTGTCCAGTTGTTGCCCACGCTTGCTGAAAATTCGCCAAGGGTGTCTGCTGTGAAAAGGTATCGAAGAAAGGATCATTGAGATGGATCGTTGCTGCATCAATTCCAATAAGCACGACCGCATGAGCATCATTGGTTTCCCAGTAATCTAACGTCCCGGTCAGCAGGAAAATGATAGGGGGTACATTGGCAGCAAGCGTAGCTTGTAATTGTGATAGGTTGGAGGCTCCAAACCGTACATCAAAACCCAATTGAACAATATTTGTCACATTAGCAGCGCGTGTTCCCCGTGGTTTCGTGCCTAGCAGTTGGCGCACGTTATCTTCCGATTCGTTATGTCCGTAATATGCCATCACCATACGGACGCATGCAGCAACGCACGAGTAGTTGAATTCCTGCCTAAAGTGGGGAACGTTGAGCCAGCCATTCGGCATTGGCATCGATCCTTTCTACTGTGTCTGTATCTGCTAGCAGTTCGCCCGTATCTGCGTCCACCGAAATTTCACCGACACGCCCAATGGTGCCCTTGGCAGGTGATGTAAGTACCACCGGTACTGACCAGCACAAGCGTTCACCGATATTCAAATCAGGCTTTTCACCGCAAAGTTGATTACTGATTTCACTGATGACAAATTGCGTAACCTTCTGCTGTGCTACAAAGGCTGTGATGTTTACTTGTGCTGTT
Organism: Candidatus Poribacteria bacterium; assembly: GCA_021295755.1. Lineage (NCBI taxonomy): Bacteria > Candidatus Poribacteria > Candidatus Poribacteria bacterium. The sequence goes on along the minus strand of JAGWBT010000094.1, from coordinate 10,397 downwards.
ATCTCAATTTTAAGGTCCACCGTTGCCCCTTCGGGGACTTGAATTCCTTGAACATTCGTGGACATTATATTACCTCCTTCTGCAACGAATCACAACGCTTCCCGCCACACCGCTCGCTCGTCCTTATCGAAGTTCCACAACTTGCGCCCAGAGACGACTTTCTTGAAATTGTGGAGGAGAGTCTGTGAGTTGCCAACTTTGGAAGGGAGATGCTGAGACAGGGTGGATTCAAGGAAGGTGAGATCTTCTGTAGTCGGTTCCTCAATCACGGCGTCGTTGCCGAGTTCAGCGATGTTACCGCCGACAAAGCAAACCGCTTCATACATCGAATCAGCGAATGCTTCCCCCGTGTCTCCGCAGACAATGATCGTCCCTCGCTGCGCCATGAAACCCGCCATGTAACCACAGTTGCCGCCGACGATTATCAGTCCACCTTTCATCGAAACGCCCAACCGCGAAGCTGCGTCGCTCCGAACCACAACCGTCCCACCTCGAATTGAAGCCGCCGCACCGTTGCCCGCATTCCTTTCGACAGTAACAGTGCCGCCCATCATAGATTCCGCCAATCCCCAACCTGCGCTCCCTTTGATTTCCACGGTGGGACCGTCGACCATCCCTGCACAGTAGTAACCAACACTCCCGTCGAAGGTCAACTTTACCGACTGTAGAATCGCGACGCCCAAGTTGTGCCGAGCGACGGGGTTTTTCATGCGGATATTGGTTTCACCACCCGCGATGAGGCGTTTGATTTCCGTGTTGATGTCGCGGGTCGTTTTACCGTCACAGATTATCTCTGCCATACACTTACATCCTTTGCTTGTGCTTCGCGCACCTCACAGCCATCCCCAAAGGCAGACCGAATCGCGATTTCTTCTGTTGCGACAGCGACGAAATTATCTGTTTCGGTAAAGAGTAGCGGTTTGAAGGCGAAGGGGTCTTTCGCAAATCCAATATAATCCTCTGTTGCCGCAAGATAGCTAAAGGAACCATCCAAGTCGGTAAGCGACGCATCTAACGCCTCTTTGAACCCCAGCCCTTGAGACAGTTGGTCAGCGAGGTAGACACCGATGATTTCGGAGTCGTTTTCTGTATAGAATCTGACGCCACGCTGTTCGTAGATGCAACGTAACTTATGGTAGTTTGTAATATGTCCGTTGTGGACGATGGCGAGGTCAGGATAATTGTGTGCCCAGAAGGGTTGCGAGTGGCTTAGATCTACACGGCTCTCTGTTGAAAGGCGCGTATGCCCCAAGCCGTGTGTCCCTCGGAATGTAGAGACGCTGTGGGTTGCATCGAGATTCTGGGGTGTGCCGACCTGCTTGACAATTTCGAGTTCGCGCCCCATGCTGACAACTTCGATGTCTTCATCTAAGGACTCTATGAATTGCGTCAGCAGTGTTGCCTCCCCTCGCAAATCGATGACGAGTCGTAGATACTCAGCAGTTGTTTTCACTTCGTGCACGGAGCCGAATGCCTTGACCCCCTCTGCAATCGAAGTACCCCTCTCAGCTGCGCCCTCAAGTTCTCCCAATTTTACCTGCAGCGTGAACGCTCCATTTGCTGGAGGTCCATAAAGTGCCACGCCTGCCGAATCCGGTCCCCGCACTCCCAGTGCCGTGAGCATGGCGAGGATAGTCTTGCCCACGGGCGCATTGCTATTTTGCGTTTTATCTAAAAAGCCAGCGATACCACACACCCTGAATGTCTCCTTAATTCTGCTTTAGGCTATATGTAAGTTGTAAACGGTCACAGTTTTAAGCGGGTTAGATTAGGTTTTCGGCCACAATTCCTGAAGTTCCTGTCTTCTAATAGCACTGTTGATAGCCGCGAAGTACTCCTGTGCATCTGGATCATGGTCTTGATAAAACATAACCGCTGTTGGAAAATCCTGGTTCAGGAGGTAAGCCACATTTATCTGGCGCACATTCAGGTTGTACTTTGCTCCGAGCGCGGTTGCTCTTTCCCGAATCGCAAAATTTTCATCGGTATACCAGCGGTTCAATCGGCGGTCTTCCGGCACAGAATCTCGGTTAATCTCTCTTGGAATGAAGAACGATTGGTTGAAATCAGAAGTCCACGCTAGGACTGGCAGCTGTTTCTGTGTCACCAGCCCCTTCATTGAGGCGTCGAAGGGGGTGTAACCCTCCCATACTGCCGACGTAGGAGTTGCGAGCGATAGCTCCGTCGTATTAACGAAAGAGAACCCAACGAGTCCGTTACTTTCTGCGTGGTCCTGAGCTTCTTGAATCCTCGCAGGCGACCAATTGAATGGACCGTAGGCAAAAATCCTACCTCGCGCCTTCTCTCCCTCCAGTACGTCAATGATTTCGGTTGCTGGAATATTCTCGTTATCTCCGCCTAGCACGACAAGATCGAGATAGTCGATTTCCAGAAGGTTAAGATTCTCTTCGATATCGTCGGAGACCGATTTGGGGGAGAACCGACTTTCTGCCAGCATCGATGTGACCTCATCGTGTCCGTGGCAGATTTGAAAAAAGAGGACGAGGTCGTCTCTGATGCCAAGACGTTTTATCCAAGAGGCGACATTCTTGCGAGTCTGTGTCTCGCCTCCTTCGCCATGTATATAGAAGCAATTGCCGCCCAATTCCACAAAATCATCGAAATCTTTATCATCATGGGCTTTACTTACACAATGCGGACCAATAATCAGGGGAGAGATCAAGTGTTGGCAGTCCTGAATTGAGATTGGTTTCATCGCGTTTCCTTAGCTTGTCGCCGAACTCAATAACCCTGCAGCAAGTGACCTTATTGGTCGTTTGTGATGATTAATTCCTCTCCCGGTTTGCAACGTTTTCTATAGCTGCCAAGTCGAGCTATCTTATCACATTATCAACTCCCTGTCAAACGTTACAAAAACATCTATTTGTCCCGCAAATCTTTGACCCCTACAACCAATCCTGAAAACTCGTTCTTCTCAAGAAGGATATTGGTGGTCTTGTTGCCTATCCGTACACCGATATGTTCGCCACCTTCCCGCATTTCGGTTATCTGATTTCCCCGAATCGTAATTGATTGAGTGTCACCCTGAATGTCAATACCGATTCCATCTTTGTCCGATCCACTGTTCACAATCCGGTTGTTTTCCACTATATTTCGGTGGGGGCTACGCCCTTCGTTTGGTTCGTTGCGGAAGGTAATCCCCACCTCCCCGCTGCCCTCAATTTGGTTGAGTCGGATGATGTTGTCGGTGTCTCGATGCCCGATGGAGATACCATATTGACGGTTGTTGAGAATCTGGTTGTTTTCTGCGACCCCGTGTTTCACGCCCCAGCAAAAGAAAAGCCCCAACCGATTTCCTGCAAGGTAATTATCCTGCATGATCGGGCGCTGCGATCCAGAGCCCGGATGCAGTCCCAAATCAACGTTGCTCAGGCTCCGACAATTCGTCACAGTCACGTCGTGGCAAATCTGCCATGAAATACCGTCGCCGTTATAGTTTCGCGCTTCGACATTATCGATTGTTATCCGCTCACAGTCCTGCATGAAGATGCAGCCAGCATAATTCCCATCGAGGTGTCCATTATTAGATTTATTGCCGTCGAGAACGAGATCGCGGATTTCAACGTCGCAAATATGTTCGCCGCTCAGGATTGGAAACAGGGTCGAGATCTGTGCTTCATGGTCTGCCCAGAAGTTCTTTTCGAGCGAGTTATCGAGCCAAAGACGGTTCCCTTCTTTTCCGATAATCGTGCGTTTGATGACATTTGACCCACCGTGATGTGGTGTCTTCGCTCTCAAGCAAACTCCATATCCTACCTCAAAACCGTCGCTCTCAATCAGTGTCACGTCTGAATCGTACCAATCCGAATCGACGGCAAGGGGAATACTCACAGAAGGATTTTTAATGAGCACCGTTTCGTCGCCGCTCCCTTCGATCCGGATGTTACTTCGTAGATAGATTGCGTTATTGAGATGGTATGTGCCGGGCAGGAGTTTTAGCGTTCCTCCGCCGAGTGTGGCGAGGTAATCCATACCCGCCTGAATGGCGCGATCATCGCTACCGTTAATCTGCCCATCACCTCTACCTACGGTCATTGATAACGACTTTTCCATACAAAACTCCTTTCACCTCCGCCGACTTGTACGAATCACACCTGTCCTTCATTCCAACACAATCCGTCGTTTCTCCTGCATGGATTGTTCGGCGGACAGGCTTACCCGTATCGCTTCAAGCGCAGTGGCTGCGTCCCTATCTGCTGCGCTTCTCTCCTGATTCTCGATTTCCTGTATCCACCGTTCCTGAAGTGAAACGCTTGGGGCATCAACCGGCGAAATTTCCTCCACTCCTGCTCCCGTTGAGCAATGCCACCTGCCGCCACTATCGCTGATTGTACCACCGGTCAGCACATACCGGGCGTGCTGCTCGGATTCCTCGACCTCAACTCCTCCAGCCCAGACCCAACTCCCCACCCCGCCGTTTTTGAACTCAATGTTGACGGTGTTGACAAATCGGTTATAATTTCCCTGATCTGTTAAGCCTTCGTAAACTGCTGCTCCCTCGACCGACCTAACACCTCCGAAGAGATCGATGATCGGGTAGATGTGATAGACGAAAAAATGCGCTGGCGGGCCAGAAATGGGCAGATTGAACAAAATCTCCGGACGGACGCCGCGCCCCGGTGTAAGGCGCAAAAAAGTTGTCAACAACAGATCTCCGAGCCCTTCTACTTTCTGTTTAATCGCTCGATGCGAATTGGACACGGTTTCGGAGTGGTTAATCCGCAGAACCCGCTGATTGCTTTGTGCGGTTTCGACTACAGCTTCACCCGCATCAATTGACCGTGCCAACGGATATTCCATAAAGATATGTTTATCGCAACGGAGTGCCGCGAGCGCGATTTCGGCGTGGGTGTCGTTATGGGTGCAAATAACGATGCCATCCAGATTGTCACGCTCGACGAGCGCGTGCCAATCCAGAATAAACTCCGCGCCATGTTTTTCAGCAAGTGCGTTGCCTGTTTCAGCGTTTCTCGAAGCGATTGCGACAACCTCGACAGCTTTCATTTCCGAGAATTTGTCTGCATGGCGCGTTCCGGTGCCGCCAGATCCGATGATACCAATTCTTATTTTCGACATATTCCTGACCTAACATATTGTGTGATGTGTAGCAGGTGCATCTTATCACATTTGTATTCATTCATGCCACCCAAAATCCGAAAATCTAATTAGGATTCGATGAAAAATCTAACGCCGGGACACTACGACACCAAGACGCAAAGTTTTTTATTTTCTTTGCAACTTTGTACTGTCGCGCCTTTGCGCTTTCTTTAACCTGATCCTGAAAATTCTATCCTCTTGAGTATTCTGATTCAGACAGTGAACTTTTGTTCCCCCTGCGGTGTCATTTACAGTGAAACCCTTTTATGATGGAGCAATCAGACCAAACCCTCATTCGCCAGATTGTGAAGCGCGATGCCGCTGCCTTTGAAACGCTTTTTGCACGACACAGCGCGTCGGTTCGCCAACATATCCTTAGCATTGTGCGGACTGAAAGTGCCGCTGAGGATCTGGTTCAAGAGGTGTTTTTACGAGTCTGGACGCGCGCTGAACAGTGGAATGGTCAGGGAGAGTTAAAGGGTTGGCTTTTCCGCATTGCAACGAATCTTGCCCTCAATCATCTGCGGACAGTACGGCGACAGCGACAGGAGCCCCTTGAACCACCGTCAGAAGAATTCGACGATGAGGATGAACGTCCGTCAGATCCAGATTGGATGATTGATACCTCGTCGCGCGGTCCCGAAGTGATGGTGGAACAAGCTGAACGATCCCAGCTGCTCTGGCAACTTGTTGATGGGCTGCCCCAAGAGAAACGAGAAGTGCTTCACCTCATATATCAGAAAGAGATGGCGCTTCGGGAAGTCGCCCTAGAGCTTGGCATTCCAGAAGGCACCGTGAAGTCACGTTTACACTACTCCATAAGACATCTCGCCCGCGAATGGAAGGAAATCGCAAGCGGTTGGGAAGAAGAGAAAGAGTGAGCAGGCGGCAACGTTTTACACTTTCAAGGCTTACGCAAATTCAGCACACAAGGGGTAGATTTTTGATTTTTAACCCCCTAATCCCTAAATCCCCCAACTCCCCTGACAAGGGTTTCAGGGGGACTTATGAACGCGCTGCGTAAGTCCTAACTTTATAACTTACACAAACACAATATGAAGGAGATAGGAGAATATCATGTCACACAACATCACTGCATTTTGGCACAAGGAATCCTTTGAAGGGTTAATAAAAGAACGGTTGCCAGAGCTCCTTGCTGACCGGTTGCCGCTCGCCGGATATCATTTTGAGTCAACCGGTGCGTACACCTGTCGCGTGGAATTTGTGCTAGCGTTAAGTGAAGGCTATGTTGAGGTCGAATACACCGATATTCCGCAGCCTGATGCAGACGGTATGTTCATGCTTGACGGTGAGCCCTATGTTGTCGAGCCGATCGCTTCGACCGTAGAACTGAAACAAGCGGAAATCGAGGGTGTGGGCGATCAACTGTACGACTACTTCAAAGCGCGCATCAGGGAAGCACCGCCGGATCTGGCATGGGATACGTCGCTTGTCCGCTCGTGGCTTCCGATTGATAGATGGGTGCTTGAGTTCTTTAGTGATACATTCACCGCTCAGAAACTCTCCCATACCAACTGGCTCGACAAGCATACACATCTGCGTAGGGTACGGATTTCGCAGGGGAATCAGGTGTTTAGCCCCGGACACTTTGGGCGAACTTGTCCATTTGAAACGCCAGAGGGACCAAACGTCGGCAAGATTCTGACGATTGCGAGGGGTGCGGAGATCCGCGATGGAAAATTGGTCATCGTGGATGAAAGCCCTGAAGCGACACTTGGTCTGTCTGCAGCGCTGATCCCTTTTCTCGAACATAACGATCCACCGCGAATACTCATGGGCGCAAACATGATGCGCCAGTGGTTGTCACCTTCTGCTCCAGAGACCGCTCCGGTTAGCTGTCCCAAGGGGATGTCAAGAGTGGCTGCTTCGCCAGAACCTGCGCTTGTCCAAACAGGTTACGAGCCCGATGTTCCCGACTTTTGGTGTGGACGTAATCTGTTGACCGCTTTTATCTCTTGGGGCGGGGATACCTTTGAGGATGGCATCGTGATTAGCGAGTCTTGTGCTGCACGTCTAAATTTTCCTTATGCTATTGAACCGGGCGATAAAATTAGTAACCGTCACGGGACGAAAGGGGTCATTTCGCGCATCACCCCTGATGATGAGATGCCCCACCTCGCCGACGGTACACCGGTGGAGCTTGTTTTCAGTTTCGGTGCTTTGCATGGACGGATGAACTTTGGTCAAATCCGTGAAGCTGTCATGAGCCGCATCGCGCGGGCGGAAGGAGAAACCGCTATTGTGCCGCCATTTCAAGCGCCCAGTGCCGATCAACTCCGTGAACGACTCCAAAAGGTGGGACTACCTGAAGATGGGATGGAAACCCTCACGTTTGGACCTAACGGCAAGAAACTAGATCGGCCGAGTACGGTTGGTTGGGTTTATTGGGGAAAGACGGTTCACATCGCGCTGGATAAGCTCAAGGTCTCCGAGCCCATCGTTCACGAGGAGCCTATATACCATCAGGGGCTTGGTGAACTCGAATACTATACACTACGCAACATTTCAGCCTTTGAGACTTTGCGGGAACATTTCAACACCCGTGCTTCGACGCGGGCAGATGTAGAGACGCTTCCCGGTCGCGTTACGGCAGGGACAGTTGAGCAGGCGGGACCACCGACGCCGATGTTTGCCAATCTCAAGGACCGACTGTCGGCGGCAGGCATTCACGCTAACTTTGATGATAACAAGCTGACTTTTCGATTTGCACGCGCAACTGGAAATACACTCCAACTTGCCCAGCCAGTTTCCCATCCGTGGCTACATGCTCAAACTATTAATGCAGTTGGTATATGTGAAGACGTTTCCGAGTATCGTGTACTTGCCGATGTCAATGCCAGAGCAGAGCGGATGTTTGCAAATGATGCTCCAGAAAGCCTGACCCTCCAAACCCTCAAACAGCTCCAAACACGTCTTGCAGAATATTTCGACGCACTTCTGCGTCCCGCGGATATGCGCTTTACAGCACGGACGCTTTTCAGCGGACGCAGCGTCATTGTGCCAGACGCGGAGTTACGTGCCGATGAGGTTGGCATTCCGGAGCAAATGGCGTGGGCGCTTTTCGGGCGGCAGGTTGCAAAAGAACTCGGTGGTACCAAAGAGGTACAGGGAAAAAGCCAGAGGGCAACACATTTCCTTGATGAATTGATGGCGCGTTCATGGGTGATTGTACATCGAGCACCTGCGTTTACGCCTACCGCCTTTGTTGCATTCCATCCAGTGCGCCAGTCAGACCGCGCCATCCGTGTTCATCCCTTTGTCTGTGAGTTGATGAATGCTGACTTTGATGGCGACCAAGCGGCGATTTTTCTGCCCATCACAGCGGAGGGTCAACGGGAAGCCGGTGAGCAGCTGTCCATCGCTGGGCATCTCAAACGGGATCCGAATATATGTGCAGCCTTAGCCCCGGGACATGATGCGATATGGGGGTTGGCAAGTTTGAGTCTCACCCCCGAAGGGCGCAATGAACTCACAGAAATTGGCGGGATGGAGATTGCTATCCCTGAGGGTTTGGTCACGCGGCGCTCGTTAGCGGATACGCTGAAAACACTCCTCAAGCGCGAGGGGATTGATTGCACCATTGAAATCGCTGAACGGCTGATGCAGCGTGGATTTGAGGTTGCGAAGGAATCAGGAACATCCATGAGCCCATTCCTCAATAGGGACAACGGTAGTCCTCCCGTTCCTACAGACCCTGACGATGAAACAGCGTGGAACACTTACGCGGAGGAACTTATGGAGTGGATCGCCGCTTACGAAGACTTCACTGATAACAACTTGGGACCGCACATCCTCGCGGTCAAAAGCCGTGCCTTTACGAGCAGGCTTTATCGACTCGCTTGTGTTGTCGGATCGCGAGGAGCAATTTCAGACATTCGAGGCGGAAATATCGTCATTCGTCACGGGTATTGTGACGGCTTAACGCCTGATGAACTTTATGCGCTCTGTGTCGGATCACGGGAAGGGCTTGTTCGATTCAACTCGGAGCTGCAACGCGTTGCATGGGAACTACGCGACAGCAGCCAATCGAAAGGGTTTACTGTTCTGTCGCGTGCGATGCGAGCCAAGCATCCCGGCCTCGTATTCGCCCGCGCCGCAGCGTGCGGTGAAATCGAACCCCTTACGGATATTGATAGTCGGCTTTTCGTCGGGCTGCCTGTAACAGCGTCTGAGTAACGCACACGTGAGTTAAAGATCTTTTGTAGGGGCTAACCACTTGCTCCTACTAACCCTGTCCAATCAACATGATCGCCTATAAACTGGCTTAAAAAGTCCGGATCGGGTGTGTTGCCTTGTAGCTCTTTGTCGAAGGGCACAGTCCCCAAAATCGGCAGATGGGTGAGCCGCGCAAGCTCCTTCGGATTAGTGTCCTCAGCGAGTCCCCTGGATCCCGCTTGCGAGGCATTCAGCACAATTCCACAAATTTTAAGGTTATGAGATCTGGCGAATTCGACCGTCAACACGGTGTGGTTAATCGTCCCCAGGTTGGGGCGGGCGACGATAAGCAGCGGCAGTCGGAAGCGCTGCGCCATATCCGTGACGAGCATCTCCTCGCAAATTGGCACCGCAATCCCGCCGACTCCCTCCACAACCATGAACTCATGTCTCTGACGGAGTTGAGCGAAAGCCTCGTCCACTTGTCGGAGATCGATCGACACCCCTTCGATTTCTGCAGCCACAGATGGAGCAAGTGGGTGGTGGAGACAGATTGGATTGACCAGATCCAGCGCGTCGTCCACCTGTGCGGCGTGCTTGAGGAAAAGCGCATCTTCTGAGACAATCTGTCCTTTGTGTTCAACGCCACCACTCGCAATTGGCTTCATGACACCGACATTGACGCCAGCAGCTTTGAGCGCAGCCGCCAATCCTCCGGCAACGACAGTTTTTCCAATTTCCGTGTCTGTGCCTGTGATGAAGATACCTGTGGGTGTAGAATGGGAAGTCATAGCCGCTGACCGATACAGTAGCAAAGTTTGTCCGGTGCTATTATGAAGAACACGCGGAAGGAGTTCTCGCCGTATGTGTCCTCCCGGTATTCGGCGTCATCTCTTTCCAATCCGTTGGCTTTCAACTCATCGAAGGTCGCCTCAATGTCATTGACTTCAAAGAAACACCCGTCTTGTGTTGGATCTCCACCGTTCTCTGCTAACCCAATCTGGATGTCGTCTCTTGCGAGAACGGCTGACTTGCAAGGCGTATCACTTCTGGAGATTGTTTTAAATCCCATCACTGTTTCATAAAAAGGGATTGCCTCCTCC
>JAGWBT010000093.1:14621-14977 GCA_021295755.1 Candidatus Poribacteria bacterium | reverse complement strand
GCGTGAGACGGTCGATACACATCCTTGAGGTGTTCGTAGGCGGAGGGTTTCGCGTCTTTATTCCACACCAGCATTGAGATCGGGGAGCCAAGCGTCTCCCCCTCAAAAACACCGGACAAAATCTCCACCTGATCCTCCTCCTGACGTGAGGTTGTGAGATGGCTCTGTCCCGGGCGCCGCCGATCCAGTTCTGACTGAATGGTTTTGATGTCGATGTTAAGTTTCGGTGGGCAGCCGTCAATCACAACGCCGATCGCCCCCCCATGTGATTCGCCCCATGTTGTAATCCGAAAGAGGTGACCAAAGGTATTTCCCATTGTGCTGCTCTCCAATTCAGTTTCGCATCGTTTCCCCGT
>JAGWBT010000093.1:2583-14542 GCA_021295755.1 Candidatus Poribacteria bacterium | reverse complement strand
ATTGATGCGAATACTTGGCAAATATAGCACATCCACCCCTGAATATCAACTAAAAGTTCACGAAAGCAAATATGATCATAAAATTCTTTAAACGATTAGACATTCGCTTGATCGGTATTTTCATCGTCATCGCTTTTCTGTGGAATACAGAGTTTGTTTATCCACTCAAGATCTTTGTCGTTTTTATGCACGAAGTCAGTCATGGCCTAGCAGCGCTCGCGACAGGTGGTAGTATCAAAGAGATTCAGGTTGTTCAGCAAGAGGGTGGACATGCGATCACGGCAGGCGGTTCACGTTTCTGGACACTCACCGCCGGCTATCTTGGGAGCCTAATGTGGGGTGGATTAATTCTGATACTCGCGGCGAGGACGCACTTGGGTAAATTAATCAGCGCCGTTATCGGTATAGGTATGATCCTTATTTCAGTTTTCTATCTGCGAAACAGTTTCGGTTTTCTTTTCGGCGTTGGATTCGGCGGGATACTGATTCTTGTAGGCAGATTTCTTCCAGAGTCGATTAATGAGTGGCTGCTACGAGTTATTGGCTTGACCAGTTGTCTTTATGCGATTCTCGACATCAAGAGCGATATTATAGACCGTTCCCATCTCCGATCCGATGCCCGTATGCTCCACGAAGAGGTAACACCGTATATTCCAACCATTGTGTGGGGCGTTTTATGGATGGCGATTGCAATAGTTGTGACACTTTGTGTTCTTTACATTGCCGGCAAAGACAGGGAGAAACCCGAGGTATTGGAGGAGGGAGATTGAGTCTTGAAACAGTTACGTGGCAAACCGCTCAAGGATTTTCTCAAACAGGCGTCGCGTCCGAATAAAGAACTGATTTTTATATTGCAGGATGTCGAAGATCCGGTCAACGTTGGATCTGCGTTTCGGATTGCGGACGCAACCGGTGTGCGCCAACTCATTTTGACAGGGATTAGCGCACGTCCGCCGCACCCGCTGATTCGGAAGGTCGGACGGGGCAGAGATCGACGGGTGAAGTGGAGTTATGTGGAACAGGCAGCGGACGCAATTTTTGACCTCAAAGCGCGGGGTTATGTTAGTTGTGCACTGGAGATAACCGCAGCATCTGTGCCGTACAATGAGACCGAATATCCCGATAAGCTCTGTCTAATCGTTGGACATGAGGACCACGGGGTGACAAAGCGAACCCTCGCTACCTGCGATATGACAATCTATATTCCGATGTATGGTAAGGGGGCTTCGCTGAACGTTCATGTGTCGCTGGGAATCGCTGCATATCATATCTTGCACAGTCATTGAAATGGGATTTATCTGTTCCTAGGAGGAGATTGATGGACCTAAAGGTTGGCGTTGTGGGGCTAGGGCGTGGGCGTGTATACCTAGACCGTTTTTCGGATCAAACTCAAGCGGGGGTGGTCGCGGTGTGCGATGCAGACACATCTCGATTGGAAGCGACTGACTGCCCGGTCGATGCGTCAAGATACACGAATTATGAGGAATTCCTGAGACACGATCTGGATATCGTGGTCATCTGCACGGAGATGCCGCAACATGCTGACCACACAATCGCCGCATTGGAAGGTGGGAAGCACGTCCTCTGTGAAGTACCGGCGGCATACACACTCTCAGAGTGTGAGGCGGTTGTTCAAACTGTCGAAAAGACAGGCTTGAAATATATGCTCGCTGAGAACTGCTGCTATAGCGACATGCACCTCGCATGGAAGGAGCAGATTCGTGACGGCGAACTTGGGAAAATTATCTACGCCGAAGCCGAATATATTCACGACTGCCGAGGCATGATGCGGCGTGAGGACGGGACGTTGACGTGGCGAGCTAAGATGCCGCCAATCCAATACTGTACACATAGCCTTGGCCCTCTACTTTTCCTGATGGAAGATCGGTGCATAGCGGCGACCGGGTTAAATACCGGCTCTAACATCGCACCGGATCTCGGCGTAATTGACCTTGAGGTTGGGCTGTTTCAGATGGAAAGCGGCGCGGTCATCAAGATTCTGTGTGGCTTCTCGATTGAACGCTACCCGGCATTTCATTGGTATGTCGTCTACGGCACAAAGGGCGCGTTAGAAAGCAAACGCCAATATAAGGAGATAGTGAGTGGATACTTCCGGGGAATCGCTCCCGACCGAGAGATGACCCCCTTCACAAGTGACGACAGTGGTCACGGAGTCGCTGAGAGCAGAATTGTTGACGGGTTCATGGAATCTATCCTGAACGATACGAAGCCGCCAATTGATGTTTACGAAGCGATGGATTACACTGCGCCGGGGATTTGTGCACATCTCTCTGCTGAAAGAGATGGAGCGGTTGTGCCGGTGCCCGATTATCGGTGAACCCGTTGTGTAGGGAACGCAGATCTGCGTTCCCTGCTAAGATTATTTCATGCCTTTTCAAACGCTACAATATCCCGATGGATCCTACCGGAGATCCGCTCACGTAGGTCAACATCCGCGAAACGCTGGCGAAATCCGTGTCTCCGAATCAGATCAAGCACTGTTTCGCGTGGCAATGTGTTTAAGTTATAAGCCACCACAACCGTCCTACTCGGCTTGAGTAAACGTTTCCAACTTGGTAGGGCGGCATCTAGCAGCTCATCTAACGAGATTGGGTTAAGTTTTTCGTTTCGGCTTCCGGCCCGGACACCGTAAGGAAAATCTGTGATTAAACTATCGAATTGCTGATTAGGTAGATGCCGATGTGCCTCTCGCGTATCGCCATTGATGATCTGATATCGGTTTTGGGAAGAACCGTGCGTCATGAAAAGATGGCGTGTTCCATCGTGGGATTCCTCAAAACGCCGCCCGAGGCGCTGCAAGAGTTTTCGGAGGTTCTCGGCACTCCGCTTCGAGGCGGTTGGAGAAATCTCTAGCGTCGCACCATCAATCCCTCTTAACACGCACTCGAAAAGTGTCTGCCCGTAGCCACCCATTGGATCTAGCACACTCTCAACGAGTCTCGTGTTACAACTGAGATTCAGCATCGCACGAATCAGGTATGGAGACTGCCTCGCCGGAGACTGATAATCAAACGCCTGTGGCGCGATTGTGGCAATCCAGTCTTTGTCGAGCGTGAGGATCGGCTGGTAGACACCAGATTCAACGAAGGCACAGAAAGCATCGTAATCCTTCCGTAGAATCTCCGCTACCTGCCGGTCTCGATCAGCCTCCCCCTCCTCCCAGACGAGCGTGTTGATCTGCGTCAGAAAGGTCATCCACCGGCACCGGTCGATTTCTTCGGGTGTTAATTCTCCCACATGCCAAACGATGCTTCCCGGCGGGTAGATCTCCGGCGTCGCAACCTCGACGACACGGGGTAGCAGATTCACAATTTCGGCCTCAGACAACCGTCCAACGATTCCCTCATGACCGCTGACCTGCTTGTATTGGAAGTAGTGAACTGATATAGGATCTATGGACATTTTCATTGGGTGAAAAAAGAATTGACAGAAACCGAAAGCGCGTATTAGAGTATATCCAATTGAGATTCTTAGGAGAACTGATAGATGCGTCAACCCGTCGTTTGGATTTCAGTGGTATTGGTAGTTGGTTTAATGGTAATTATAACCGTTTCACTGGTAAGGATGCCACAGGCGACCCCGAAAATCTATCCGGCGGACAAGGGGCCCAACTTTATCGAGATGTCTAACTATCCGCCAGAGATGCAGGAAAACTATAAGCTGTTCGAGCGAAAATGTAGTCGTTGCCATACTCTCGCCCGCCCAATTAACTCAGAATTTACCGCGGAGGTGTGGCGCAAATATGTCTACAAAATGATGCGGAAACCGGGGTCGGGTTTGACGCCGAAAACCGCGGAACCGATTATTCAGTTTCTGATTTACGATTCACAAACACGAAGAAAGTGAGAGCCAAATGCTAACTAGATCACAGACTCAAGACATCACAGCATTGCCATGATGCCAATTCTCACACTTTAACAAATACCATGTTATCAATCGGAGATGCAACCATGAAACCTAAAATGACAATGGTCTACTGGAAATCAGACAAATTCTGGTTAGGAAAACTCCTTGAACACCCAGAAATAATGACGCAAGGGGAAACTCTTGAGGAATTGGAAGAAAATATAAAAGACGCCTATCTTTTAATGGCTATGGATGATGTGCCTGAAGAATATGAGGTAAAAGAAATCGCAATATGAAGCGAAGACAGTTTGTCCGGCAGCTATTGAAAGAGGGATGTGTTATGTTAAGACATGGTGCAAAACATGACATTTATCTTAATCCTGAAACGGGACAGAGACAACCCGTTCCAAGGCATTCCGAGATTGATGAAAGATTGGCAAGGCATATAAGAAAGCAGTTGGGGCTGCGGTAATTTTCATATAACACTTATTTTTGAAGGAACTACGATGCTGGAACGTATAATCACAAAACCGGACGAAATGGAATGGGTCACCATCCCCGCAGGCAAGTTTATCATGGGATCGGATGGAACGCAGGAGCATCACATCAAGGAGCTTGACTCCGAATTTCCCGATGAGTGGCTTGCGCGTGAGCAGCCAGAACGAGAAGTCTATCTCTCCGAATACACCATTGCGAAATATACGGTGACCAACCGGCAATTCAAGGCGTTTGTCAATGACACCGGCTATCGGACAGAACGGGAGTTGGATGGACTCGGCAAATCGATCTGGTATAAGCTGCGAGAAGCACCACTTGAGGAACGGCTAGACCACCCCGTCGTGTGCGTAACGCGCAAGGACGCCCTCGCCTACTGTGAGTGGTTCAGCCGGGAAACGGGTGTCGAAATCGGTTTGCCGACCGAAGCGCAGTGGGAGAAAGCAGCGCGGGGCTGCGACGGAAGATTTTGGCCCTGGGGGAATGAATTCGATGAAGCTAAATGCAATATTACAGGGAAGGGAACAACGTCTGTGGGAAGCTATCCGCAGGGTGGGTCGCCTTACGGCGTCATGGATTGCGCCGCCAATGTTTGGGAGTGGTGCCACGACTGGTTTGCGACAGACTACTATCACCATGCCCCGTCTCATAATCCCCAAGGTCCTGATAGCGGTGAGTATTACGTGGTGCGCGGTGGTTCATGGTATCGCGGTCAAAGGAGTGCATGCAGCGTGCGAACCGCCGCCCGTTTTCGGCACTACATCGCGTGTTACACATTCGGCTTCCGTGTAGTTCGGCAAGTCGCTTAGTAAATCTTTGATTCACATCCGCGCGTCCCAGCTGCACCTAACTTTTTCAGATTGCAGATCACTTCAAGATTCTTAGTATGGAAAACCGGTTATCATTAGACTCAAAAATAGGATATTTTCACCCCTCCTATGATTTCTTTTGAGTTAAGGAGAAAATATGAATCAACAGAACAACAAGATCCGAATAAAATCTGAACCCTTTCGTCAGTTTACAAGCACCCTCTATCAAAGCGCTGGTGTTCCTAAAGCGGAGGCTGATGCCGTTGCCGGGATGCAGGTTGATACCGACGAGCGAGGTGTGTTTTCGCACGGGACCCGCGCGCTTCCCGGCTATGTGCGCGGCATTCTCAACGGCGAGATTAATCCGAAGCCGACACCGCAGGTTCTAATGGACGCGCCGAGCACCGCGCTCGTTGATGCGGATAACAGTCTTGGGCATGTCGCCGGGATATACTCAATGAATATGGCGATTGAAAAAGCTGAGACCACAGGGTTCGCATCGGTTGCGGTTCGCAATAGCAACCATTACGGCGCAGCGGCGTGTTTCGCGATGATGGCGTTACCGAAGGGAATGATCGGCTTCAGCACTACCAAAACGGGTGGGGCAAGTGTCGTACCGCATGGTGGGATGTCGGGACTGCTCGGTAATCATCCTGTTAGTTACGCGATACCGACTAAAACAGAGCTGCCGATTGTGTTGGATATGGCGGTTGGGCAGATTGCGTGGGGCCATGTCGGAACGTATGCGATGGAGGGGAAACAGCTGCCGCCCGGCTATGTGTTGGACGCGGACGGTAAACCGACACAGGATCCAACTCAAGCGAGTGGGATGCTGCCCTTTGGTGGGTATAAAGGGCACGGTTTAGCGATTGTGATGAGCATCCTCAGCGGCGTGATGACCGGAGGACCGGCTGCCTGCAATCGGACGCCGGAGACACCGCCCGACCTAGCGAGACGGGGGCATTTCTTTTTTGCCATTAAAGTCAGCAATTTCTGTTCGTTAGACGAATTTACGGAAGCGGTGGATGCAGAGATTCGTACTGTCCGCAACGCTCCACGCGCCGAAGTCGTTGAACGAATCTATCTTCCCGGTGAACTTGAGTGGCTGCATCAGCAGGATGCGCTGCGTAACGGCATCCCGCTGCATCCAACGCACCTGAAATCATTGGCAGCACTCGCAGACGAATTGGGGGTCAAGGTTTTCTGGCGATGATGACTACGGTTTATACCCTGAACGGTCCGTATTTCCGCCGTATTTCATCGTATAAATGAGCAGATTTGTCATGAACCGATGGACATCTTTCGAGCGACGCATCCGCAACATGGTTCGACTACTGATCTCCACCGTCTCCATCGCACACAGATAGTCTTTGCGGTTATAGACGACGCCGAGCCGATTGTTAATAGTAACACCTTTTTGGTATTTGAACTTCGACAGTTTCGCTTTGTTTTCAGACTTCCAGAAAACATCGCCACCTGTCGGGGGCAGGGGAAGATCGTAGTAGATGCTATAGATTTTATGCGTGTGCATTAGGTTCTGCAGGGGATATTCGGGAAAGGTTCTATACAACTCATTAGCCACCGTTGCGGCGAGTAACCCGTTGAACCCGCAGTCGTCGTAAAATAGCATCCCACCCCGCTCTATGACATATTTCCGCAGCGCTGCCCGTTCTTCCGAGGTGAAGTGTGGTGCTAGCGTCGCTTTTTTACGATCCGGTGTGGCGAGATTGTGTCCAACAGCCATGTCCTTATCGTGTCCTGTCATGATAACCATCGGCGCATTAAGGATACGCGGATCCGTTAGATGAAGCGCCCCTCCTGCATATTTCATATCGGCGCGGAGGTTGGTATTATCTTCAAGCCACTTCGCAAAACTCGGTATCGCACTTGGATCTTGCCACCAGTCAGAAAGGGAGTGTTTAAGCCGAACTAGGCGAATATGCCCGCGAATGTCCATACCTTCTCCCTCCAGAATTGCTCCTAAGCGATCTTCAGGGACTAGCTTTTCATCCGACAACTCGAGCGCTTCATCTGGAGCGAGTGCCAAATCTGAGCCTGAATCTGAAGATGTGCCTCCCTTCTCTTCTCCATACGTGCGTCCAATAATTGGAGCACTCGCACCTCTTCCACTACCAGAACGGGTATAACTGCCCCTGTCAAGCGTGCGTCCTGTCGAGGGGTCAGGGAGAAGCGTTTCCGTATCGCCGCGTTGCTGCGTCTCTACTTCGCCAACTCCCAAACTTTGGAGCACATCCGATTCTAACGGAGGCGGTTCTTGGGTATTGGTATCTGAAAGTACCGGCACTATCACCTTTGCCTGCGTGGGCACTGTCCTTGTATCGTTTTGGGCTTTCGCTGCTTCGATTGGGCGGGTCTTGACCAATGTACGAGCTGGTGGCGGCAATTCAATCCACTCAACGTGGATGACGTCGTCTTCTACGATATGCTGTCGAATCGATTGTATGACAAAAAACGCAGTGACTAGATGCAATATGAGGGCGATAGCCAATGCGGACCGGCGCCGTCGTCGACGCACGGCCCGGCGCCCACTATGCTGTATATTAAATTCCGGTAAGTGCCTGATTGCTTGCCGTCTGCTTTCTTGGCTTTTTATCCACGTTTTTGAGAGACGGGAGCTGATGCGAACCCGTGGTAAGTCTTTGGGTGCTTGCTTTTGTCCTTGCACTGTGCGCCCTTTCCGAACAGGATTGGCTCATGAGCCCATTGTTCGCTTTTTTGCTCTTAACATTTTTCCTCTCTGAATCGGAGATGACAGGAAAATGTGGTGGGACAATTATGAGGATTTTACCCTATATTTCATCGCTCAGCTCTGAATGTGAAGAGACAATCTATTTTATTTCGCCAACAACGCAGGTGCTTGTTCCGGAAAAAATCACGTACAAATTGTTATAATTCTAATGGTTGCACACAATGATACCAACGACCATCAGTTTTTGGCAAATTAAATTTGTAGCCAATCGTCCAATATTGAAATATTAACAAGATGCAATCTATTCCAAGCATATCCTTACGTCAAAATCTACCGCAGCCACAGCTAATCCATCAACTCCATACGTTCGCGGAAAAGCGAGGGGTCCAACTCTACCTCGTCGGCGGTTCCGTCCGAGCCTTGCTGCTTAATCAGTCTATCACAGATCTTGATTTCGCGCTTGCTGATAATGCGATTGTTTTTGCCAAGGCCTTTGCGGATAAAATTGGCGAGGCGTTTGTAAGATTAGAGGAACAGCCACCGACAGCACGGATTGTCATCAGGGAAACACGACTCACTTTAGATTTCGCCGGATTTCGTGCCGAGACTTTGGAGGCAGATTTGCGGCTGCGCGATTTGACAATCAACGCAATGGCACTGGATCTTTCGTCACTCTTGGCAAAACCGGCGGTGAATTTGATAGATCCGTGCGGCGGTTTCTGCGATCTCAAGGAGCAAACGTTGCGTTTTGCAAGCGAAGGGGTGGTAATAGATGATCCGCTGCGGTTGCTGAGGGTATACCGTTTTGCGGCGCAGTTGGGGTTTGAAATCCCTGAACCGACAATCGATCTCATTCGCCGACATAGAAATCGGTTACCACAAGTTTCATCTGAACGCATTCGCGATGAATTGATTAAGATATTAACTGTTCAAAACGCAGCCCCTTATCTGCGCCACATGGCTGAAACACGTCTCCTTTCGGAAATTATCCCAGAAATTGAGGAGTTGGGGCAGAACACACTTGATCACTCGCTGTTCGGTCTCGAAATGTTTGAGACCGAACCGACACCAGATCCACTCCTATCATATCAACCGCAGATTGAGGCATACCTGTGTGAAGAACTGATCTATGATCTATGCCGACGCCAGATTCTTAAGCTAGCTATTTTACTACACAAAGGTGGGACAGAAATGGCTGTCCGAATAATGAATCGTTTGCGGCTCGGCAGAAAAGCCGCACAGTTGATGCGCTGCCTTGTACAGAATCACCTGTCCTTGATGGCTTTGATCGATACTGACGATCAAATAGAGCGTCGGACGACGATTCGTTTCTTAAGGGACACCGGAGACGACTGGTTAGGTGTCCTTTTGTTATTTTATGCAAATCTCCGATCATCACAGGAGAATATACACAAGACCGATGAAATGATGAAGCAGATCGCAGATCTTTATCATTACGAAATTGGTCCAATAATAGAGCGCGGCAAATTAATCACCGGTGACGATATCTTACGAACCTTTGGGATGATGCCCGGCCCCAAAATTGGGCGTATTTTGAGGCATGTTGAAGACCTCCAGTTTGAGGGACAGATCCGTACACCAGAGGAGGCACTGGAAGCAGCACGCACATTTTTGGAAAGCTGCGGGACGTGAATATGCCCCGTTAATTATAGCCAAATCGCCATCTATAAATATAACAGTGTCCACAGACCACACAAGCGCCAGAAACCGAGTTTTTGTCAAAAACTCGGTTTCTCTATTCTGCTATCCATACGCTTTGGGATTTTAGCACATCTCGCCCAAAAGGACAATTTTTAATCGCACGGAGACTTAGCTATGCAACAGATTGAACTACACCCAGAGGATTACCTTCCGGCAGCCCCACCACAGGAGATTGTAGAACGCTACGGTATCGCCATCGTTGGCTGTGGGAACATCGCCAGGAACACACATCTGCCCGCCTATCATAAGTTCGGATATCGCGTCGTTGCGGCTTGCGATGTTATTGAGGAGAAAGCGCGAGCGGTTGCCGAAGAATACAGTATCCCCTTCTGGACGACCAATATTGAAGCGATAATTGATCGGCGTGATGTCGATATTGTTGATCTCGCAGTGCGCCCGGAAGATCGCTTGGCAGCGGTGGAGCAGTTGGCACCCGCCGGTAAGCACATTCTTTCTCAAAAGCCGCTAGCACCGACGCTAGCGGAAGCGGAACGCATTGTGGAGGTATGTGAGGCAGCCGGTATCACACTGATGATCAACCAGCAAGCACGTTGGGCACCGTATCACACCGCGATGAAGGTACTGATTGACCGTGGCTGTCTCGGTCACCTATACAGTGTCCTACACGTCCACCGCCAATGCCAAGACACCATCGATTCTACGTGGCTGACGACTCCCGATCTCACTATCATAGATAACGGGATTCATTACGTTGATCTCTCCCGCTACTTTACCGGTCGGACGCCGCGATGGGTGAAAACAACAACCACCCGTGTTCCGGGTCAGTATGCGATGGACCCGATGATTTACTCAATCCTTTGCGAATATGAACCGGCTGACCTGATGTCTACACTGCATTTCAATAACATCGCGCCGGCGCTTCACCATAGCCCGTATTTGTGGCACATTGATGGCACAGATGCCTCCGCTTCGATTGCCCGGTATGGGCCTCTCCGAGATGGACGGACGGAACTCACCATCTCGTTCAAAGTGGATCCTGACCGGCGGCAGATATTTCATATTCACGGCAGCTGGTTTCCCGATGCGTGGGGCGGTACGATGGGCGAGATGCAACGTGCGCTTGCAGCAGGTGTCGAACCGCAAGTCTCCGGGCGAGATAACTTGAACTCGATTCGGATCACCAATGCAGCGGTTGAATCGTCCAAGACCGGTCAAACGGTAGCAATTCCACCTGAATAAATAATGCACAGTTGAGCAAGAAAACTCAACCAAAAATAGAGAGGGAAAAAATGGAGCATTTCCACGTCGATATACATCAACGCCCTGAACCCAAGTCAATTGCGCCCCGGTTTACAAGCGTCAAGATTCGTTGGAAGGGACGCGCGATAACCGATTTGACTCAGGGCATTCACCGGTGTTATCTGTTCCCGGTATACTCCCCTGCGGGTGTATCCCTGACGTCTGAAAGCCCGGTAGATCACCCACACCACAATTCCATCACCGTCAGTGCTGATGTCTTTTTTGTTCAGTTGCCGCCACTCTCTCCAGCGATTTCTACATTAGTAGAGGAGGCAACGTATAACTTTTACGTCAACAACATCTTCCAAGGGCGCGCCCCGGGTAGAATTTGGGTCGTTGGGGTTGACAGCGAGGAAATTTCTGAGAACCATCTCCGGGTCGTGCAGCGTATTCAATGGCAAGGTCCTGAAGAGTGGGGTGCACCGGCGGACATTGGTCGTCGGGTATTGGCTGAGGAGACGCGGACCATCGACATCTATCCGGGCGAAGTTGCTAACGTCATAGATATCCGGTCCCAGCTGAGACCAACTGACTGGGATGTCACCATTGGCACGACGCGCCACGCTTATTTTACGATTCGGATGGCAGATGAGCTGCGTCCCACCAATGGCGGCACACTAATTGATTCGGAAGGCAGGGTTGGTCAGCAAGCGGTCTGCAACCAGCTTGCAGACTGGGTTGATATATCGGGGCCCGCGGTGGGTGCTCAAAAAGCAGGGATAACTGTGATTCCACACGCCTCCACCACTGGCATCGAATGGTTCTGTTTCGACTACGGGACGATGCTGGTGAATCCATTTATGAGAGAGAAGGGGATTCTGAATCGAGGCGATGAACTAGATCTCGGAATACGAATCTTGGCTCACGATGGAGATGCTACAGAGGCAGATGTGGCGGATCTGTATGCAGCGTTCAAAGACGAAGGGAAATAGTCGAATCCGACATAAGTTACCATCTGTTGCCTCGTTGTTTTTTTTGTCGGTTCATTAGGGCGTGTTGACATTTGAAAATTGAGCCAATTTTGATGGGCTTCGGACGCATTACCCCAGTGATTTAAGACAAATGGAACGGAGAGCTCCGTTCCCTACGAAATATA
>JAGWBT010000093.1:0-2468 GCA_021295755.1 Candidatus Poribacteria bacterium | reverse complement strand
CTTGTCAGGGGGACTTCGGAAACTTCGATCGGGTCGGAGTTCTTGGTAAATGTCTCCTTATTTCTCGTGTTTACTATAAACTGATGAACAGATTTATGCAAATTTAGCACACATCCTATAAACATATCGCTCCTCTGGAGCGAGAAGTAGAACCGTTCAGCTACCCTGGAGCAATCACAGTCATGTCCCAATCACCGAGAGCGAGCAGCGGTTTCGTCCAATCGCCAAGCGCGGGTGTCCCCGCCTGCACCCACTCCGCAATTTCTTCACGATGCCCAAGACGGCGTAGTGCGTTCCACATCGGCTGATAATTTGCTCTGCCACCTGGACCGGCGCTATCCCAGAAAAAGAGGCGATCTGCGCCTGCGCCGTAGAGCATATAGGCGTTGCGCCGAAAATCTTCGGGACTCTGATGGCGGGGCATGACATTCGGTGCCAGTACGCATGAAGTTCCCTGAGTCGCACGGGTGAAAGGCTCAAGCTGTGATGGACTTGACCAGATGTCCTCTTCGGTTGGCATTGCGAGTGGCGCTGGACTGTACGGAATCAGGACATCGATCAATCCTTCCTTCGCCCAAGCAGCGACATCAAGACCAAAGTATCGATTCTCCTCCTCCAAGCCCAACACACACGCGGATACCTCAATCCTCCGCCCCCGTCCTTGTTCATGAGAAATAGCATCCATCTCCTCGCGCACACGACGCATGAAGTCTGTCATGACTCCTGCGCAAAACTCAAGCCACGTTGGATCTGTCTCGGCAAGTTCTCGCGGGTCACTGCCGTGAGTGGCTGCAAAAGCCTCAAGTAACGGTGTTTCGTATGCGATGTAGGGTGGTCGTCGGTTGAAGAGCAGGCAAATTCCATCGATCGGGTATTCAGCCATTTCGCGTAGCAGTGCAAGACAGTAGTCCTGTATCTCACGAAAGGCGTAGGAGAGTCGCGGCAAGCGCTTTCCATCTCGGTCAACACAGTGTAGCTCTGGATGGTTCTGGTAATACCCTCCTCGGAAATTGTGGTCGAGCGGCGGTGGGTAGGTCCACCCCGCCAGCCGATAGGCTGCGTGAAACTCAAGACCGATAGCGTGTGTGTGTTCGAGCGCTATTGCGAAGGGGTCAAGTCCTGCCTTGAGATAGCTGCGCCAGCTTTCCGCTACCAGTCGGTCGCCGACCCGCGCAAACTCTGTGATATTAGGAATATCGGGCGTACGTCCAATTTTGGTGGGATAATGCAGGACATCACCGCTTCCGCTCTCCCAATACATGCGTGAAAAGTCGGTGTCTCGATACACCTCAATCTCACGGCGTAATTCTTCAGCGGAGGTAGGACGATAGAGGAAGTGAGGCCCGTGTGAGTCGTTATGCGCAAACAGACGTCGGTGTGCACCGCCCCCTTGTTCGACGTGTAGTGTCTCAACTTCGGTCGGTGTAAGTGGAACGAGTTTGATGTAGGCGATGCGTACACCGCCGCATTGCACCGAACCGAAGCCGTCACCCGGATCAATACGGCGCATCAGTTGGCAGAAGTCAACCGCTTGTTCGTTCAGGTCAGCGACCTTCCAGAAAATCTCTTGGAGCTGCTTGCGCCGTAGGTGATGACCGCCGGTGTCCCACGTAAGCACGGAATAGGTGTCGTCGCCGCTTAACTTGACGAGTGCTTGAGGAAGTCCCTCCTCGCTGGTTGGGTGTATTCCAATAGAGATTGCGTGCCAGCCGGTCATGCTTAATGGGTAGCGAACCTCCGGCGCACGAGTTTCTGGACCCGCCTTTAGCATGACGCCGGAGAAACCTTCAGCCTCATAGGGAATGGCTTGCCAGCGGTGGACTCCGCCGCCGGAAGAGAGTCGGTCTGCGGGTTGGCAGCGTTCTAGGTCGGTCACATAGATTGGCGCAGCGCTGAAGCCACCATCGGCAATGCAATCAGTCATGTGAGATTCTCCAAACGAAAGGAATCCAGTTGTTATGATGGGACATGGAAAAGGGGTGATAAATCAAAAGCTACTGTTTATTATAGTAGATTTTAGAACTATTTAGACACTTCCAATGCACAGCCAACCCCCTAAATCCCCCTTATCAGGGGGACTTTGGGAACTTCGCGTAGGTTAGAATTATTGGTAAATGTCTACTTATTTCTCTGATTCACTTAGGAGTTACGCAGTTGGGTTTGTAGTACGGGTGATAAATCACCCGACTACCAGTCCTGATTCACTTGCGTTAGGACAAAACTTATCCAATCGGAGATCTTCGGCTGCGTGTAGGGAACAACGATCGTTGTTCCCTACGAACTCCCTGATGGCGTCTCTGCTGTAGTTACCCGATTCATCGGGCGTTGGGAATTGTGATGAATCGCCGAGCTACGAGGATTTAAATCTTCAACTGCGTAACTTCTATCACTATTTGACATACTCCCCGCCCTAAAGGACGGGGATTCTTTTGTCCTTCAGGCGCGTGAATTGCGCTATCAACAAGGAT
>JAGWBT010000092.1:7901-19933 GCA_021295755.1 Candidatus Poribacteria bacterium | reverse complement strand
GTCGAAATGATAAAAAGCAGCGCAATAACCAGTACTATGAAGTAAGCGTTGGGGATGAGATCCGGCTGATGCCAACGCTGTGGCTCTGGAACTATCTCATCCGGAAGAATTTTTGATATTGGACTTAACCACGATCGATGCGCGTCTTCAGCCGCCAAACCGACACTACAAGCGAGCAGCGACAGCAGCAAAATAGAAAATAGTGTGTGAAATGTCTTCTTCATTTCGTTCCTGTTGTATTATTTTTTTGTTAGAACACCTATCATCATCACGATTGCTTTGAGAATAATCACAACTTGCACCAGTCCAATTCCCGCTGCAAGGGTGTAGACATTCAGCCAATTTGCTTTCGTCAAGAGATAAAATCCGACAAAGATGATTGTGTACTTTCCTAACGCGATGAATCCCAGCCAACGTTTTGTCCCCGCCGAACCGCCGGGCTTAACCATGCGACGGATGATAAACTCCAATGACAAGATCGCGCTCAAACTCAAAAGACTGCCGATAGCAAAGCTCAAGCTGGCTGGCAGACCGTACACCGCCCAAAGGATTGGCATTGCAATGAGCGCAAGAACAGTCGTTAGACGATAGACCTGCAGTAGAAATCGGTCATCTACTTCAAAAGGCGTTCGGGCAATCACTTTACGACTCCTCTTCCGAATCCTTTACAGCTGCTTGATCCGCTCCGTTCCGTGAGTTTTCAACTTGCTCTTGGTGTTCCATGCGTTTATTCCACCGAGAAACGGCGCGAAACATCTCAATAAATCCTGCCGCAGTTCCCACAATAAAGCCAGTAATTAAGCCAATTGTTTGGTTGCCCAGTTTGCCACCGATCCACCAACCTAATCCAGATCCCATTCCAATTGCCAGCACAAGGGTGATGCCAATTGAAGCCAGATCCATACTATTCCAATCGCTACCCCGTATCAGCTTAGCCATTGTCGTGTTCCTATAAGAACGTACTAATTTGGGCTGGACTCAGGAAGTATGATGGCAGAATACCAATTAGGACCACACCGATCGCTGCGAGGGTCAGCGCAACGATGAGTAGACGTGGATAGGCGAGAAAGTCGAGTTCCGCTTCCGGCTCTCTCATGTACATCGCTACAACAACACGGAGATAGTAGAACGCAGAGATCGCAGTGTTAATCGCGCCGATAATCACGAGCCAGATCTGTCCAGATTCGACCGCAGATCGGAAAATGTAGAACTTACCGACGAATCCCGCTGTCGGTGGAAACCCAGCGAGAGATAACAGCATCAACGTCATGAACAGAGCGAGCAGCGGTTTTTTGAACCCCAGTCCGGCATAATCGGAAATCATAAGACTTTCCCCATCCTCTGTTCTTGCAAGAATCACCGCGCCGAAAGCCCCGATATTCATGACACAATAGACAAACAGGTAAAACATCGCGCCGGAGATTCCGTCTTTGTTTGCTGCTGCCAATCCGACCAAGACGTATCCAGCATGGGCAATACTTGAATAAGCGAGCATACGCTTAATATTTCGCTGTGCAATGGCGACCAAGTTGCCAACAGTCATCGTGAGTGCGGCAAGGATTGTAATAAGGATAATCCATTCGGATTGGAGGTTCTGTAACGCGTCCATGAAGATTCTCAGGAACGCAGCAAACCCCGCCGCTTTTGGTCCGGCGGAGATAAATGCGGCGATTGAAGTCGGTGCGCCTTCGTAGACATCGGGTGCCCACTGATGAAACGGCACAAGTGCTACCTTGAATCCGAATCCTACAACAAGCAGAAACATACCGGACAGTAGCAGTGGTGACTTTGCATCTACGGTTAAAGCGGAGGCAATTTTAGGAATGCTGGTCGTCCCTGCCCCCCCATAGATTAACGCAATACCGTACAGGAAAAATCCACTCGCAAATGCGCCAAGTAGCAAATATTTCATTCCAGCCTCGCTTGACGCCATACTCCTTTGGAAATAACCGGCGAGGACGTAAAGCGATAGCGACATCAGTTCTAAGCCGAGGAAGACAACAATTAACTCATTGCCTGAAGCCATCAACATCATGCCCAACGTTGCCAAAAGGATTAACAGGTAATACTCCCCCTGCCGCCTATCTTGGCGTCCCAAGTAGTTCATTGAAATGAGAACCACCAGAATCGTTGAGACCAAGAATATAACATTGAAAAAGAGGGAATATTTATCCACCTGAATCATATTGCTAAATTCTGTGCCTTCCGTGCCAACTTGCAACATATCAATGGAAACATATAGCGCAATGGCGGAGCCAACGATTGTGATCCAAGCGGTAAACGTCTTTTGAAGCGAATTGAACAGATCAAAAATTACGACGAGGATAAAGGTCAAAATAATGATCAATTCGGGCATCAGCAGTTGCCAGTTAATTGTCATTCAAATCCTCCAATCTTAGATGAACAGATAGGTCCATCCTTACACAAAGAACACAAATGTTACAATCACAAACACAGGAACCAAAATCGCCACCGACCAAAGCATGTATCCGAAGAAACTTGGCATCCTGACGCCGTTTTCCTCAGCAATCGCTTTGACCATGAAGTTTGGTGCATTGCCGATATAAGTGTTAGCCCCCATAAACACTGCACCACAACTAATTGCCAGCAACGTCTGCGACATTGGACCCATGAGCGAGGTTGGATCCCCACCGGCTGTGTTAAAAAAGACAACGTAAGTCGGTGCGTTATCTAAAAAACTTGATAGTACGCCTGTCAACCAGAAATACATCGCATTGACCGGGTCATTCGTTGTCGTTTGGACAGCAAGCACTATGCTGCTAAGGCTTCCATCAATGCCCGCTTGCAAGATTTTCAAAGCTGGAATCATGCAGACAAAAATGCCGATAAATAGTTTGGCAACCTCTAGGATTGGTTCCCACGTAAAACCGTTTGCCGCACGGACATTTGTTTCTAACTGACTCGATTCAGGCAGATTATGTCCATGCTCATCTTTCACGGTTTTATACATTGGCGTGTACAACAGACTGATAAATGCAATCAAGAGGAGCAAACCGTCTCGCACTAAATTGAAATAGGGTACAGTTACACCGAAGATCGAGATACCGCGGTTTTCATCGTGGGTTTTTTGTGCACGCAAGCTATTGACTTTAGCCTTGGCGTGAAGGTGGCTTTTCCGCAATTCGTAGTGTTCGTGATTGGATTTGTCAAATTTTATGGTTGTGTCGTTTTCATGTTCCTTGACATACGTATCGAGTTTTGCCTTTGTTGCGTCCATCTTTTCTTCTGCGGTTTTTATCTGGGGAGCCATTTTCTCCGCAACCGAATGATCCTTAAAAGGACCATCGGCGAGTGATTTGGACCACAGAATCGCAGCGATGATGCCGACGATAAGCAAGAAATTCCAAACACCTTGGAGGCGGAGTGGCTCTTTTTCCCCGTCGTCCGGCGGCGTTCCTTCTTTCTTGAACAAAACCGTATCGAAAATGAAGAATATAATTAGCAGTAAGATTACCACCGGTATCATCGCCGGGAGCAATGCCATTGTCCAGAAGAAGTCAATTCCTTTGAGGAATCCGAGAAACAGCGGTGGGTCGCCCAACGGTGTCAGTGAACCACCGATATTGGCTACGAGGAATATGAAAAAGACAACAACATGAACACGATGCTTGCGCCATTCGTTAGCCCGAAGTATCGGACGAATCAGCAACATTGCCGCCCCGGTTGTTCCCATCCAACTTGCCAAGGCGGTTCCTATTGCAATCAACACGGTATTTACAACAGGGGAACCTCGCAACGAGCCTTTCAGACAAATTCCGCCCGCGCATGTGAAAAGCGCGGCCAATAAGATAATGAAGGGAACGTAATCAAGCAAGACAATATGGACAATTTCATACCATCCATCGCCCTTGTAGCCAATAAGGAAGGGAATAGAGAAAATAACAATCCACGCTAGCGAAATTTTTCCGTAGTTATGCTCCCAGAAATGGAAGTTAATGAGTGGGATAATTGCAATGGAGAGCAGCATACCGATAAACGGAATGACGCTCCAAAGGGGCAGCTTCGATCCATCTACACCGTGATGTGCGGTGTGGTCGTCGTGACCATCGCCAGCTGCAGCTGCAAAACCAATTGTCGGTAAGAGAATAAGTCCAATGACACCGAGAAGTGTCAAGGGGAAAAATAGGTGTTTATTCGTCAATCTTTTTTGCCTCTTTTGTTGTGGTGTCCAGTACAATTGCAGGGGCAGCTGCCTCGACCGCCGCCGTGGATCTGCTCTGTTCTAACACTTGACTGACTGATTTTTCCATTCGGTTCAGAAACGGTTTGGGGTAAACGCCAATCCAAATGATGAACACCACTATTGGAACCAGTACAACGATTTCGCGCAAGCTCAAATCGGTCAAGGTTTGATTTTTTGGGTTATCGAGTTTGCCAAACATAACACGCTGGAACATCCAGAGCATATACACCGCTGCCAAAATCACACCGGTTGCAGCGATAATGACGTACACTTTAGAGAACGAATCAGACATAAAGCCGCCGAGCAAAATCATAAACTCCCCGACGAATCCGTTCAAACCGGGTAATCCAATCGATGAAAGCGTCACAATCATAAAAAATACGGCGAAAATCGGCATCTGTTTTGACAGTCCACCAAAGTCGGCAATCATGCGGGTGTGCCTGCGTTCATAGATCATCCCGACGAGCAAGAAAAGTGCGCCGGTACTTAATCCGTGATTAATCATTTGAAGAATACCGCCTTGTACGCCCTGATGGTTGAGTGCGAAAAGTCCAAGCACAACAAATCCCAAATGACTCACACTTGAAT
This sequence comes from Candidatus Poribacteria bacterium, assembly GCA_021295755.1. Lineage (NCBI taxonomy): Bacteria > Candidatus Poribacteria > Candidatus Poribacteria bacterium. The sequence continues at coordinate 15,141 of JAGWBT010000092.1, read as the reverse complement.
AGGCAACCAGTTTCTTAAGGTCTGGTTGCACCATCGCTACCAATGCACCGTAAATTATACCAATCACAGACAACGTTGCGATCAGTGGTGTATACGCTGCAACACCCTCCGGGAAAAGTGGCATACAGAAGCGGACGATGCCGTATGTCCCCATTTTCAGTAATACGCCCGCGAGAATAACACTGCCAACCGTCGGTGCTTCAACGTGTGCATCGGGAAGCCAAGTGTGGAAGGGGAAAAGCGGCACCTTGATGGCAAAGGCGATGAAAAACGCCAAAAATAGTAGATTCTGATGCGATAATGATCTGCCGTACAGGGTCATCAGGTTGAAACTATTATCATTTTGGAAATAGAGGTACAAAATCCCGACAAGCATCAACGCACTGCCCGCCATCGTATATAGGACAAACTTAATAGTCGCGTAGATGCGCCGATGTCCGCCCCAGATGCCAATCAGTAGGTACATCGGGATGAGCATCGCCTCCCAAAACACAAAAAAGAGGAAGAGGTCTAACGCACAAAACACACCAAGCATCGCCGTTTCGAGCATGAGCAAGGAAATCATGAATCCGCTGGCACCTTTTTCTATCGAATTCCATGCTGCTAGCACACAAATCGGCGTCATAAAAGTGGTCAACAGAACCAACCAGAGCGAGATGCCGTCAACACCGAGATGGTAGCTTATGCCAAGCCCCTCAATCCAGGTGCGTTCCTCCTTAAACTGCATCTCATGCGTGCTTGCGTTAAACCCTGTGTAGAGGGATAGCGACACGGCAAAAGTGAGCAGCGTAACGATCAGTGCAATCCATTTAAGCCCTGACTCACCTAAGATGTGCCTCGCAAGGGCAATTAAAATTGCGCCGAGCAGTGGTAAAAAGATAACTGCGGAAAGTAACAAGTATAACCTCCGAAGTGTAATGCGTAAAGGTCCTTACGCTTCACGATTTATGAGTGATTCCCTGATTTCAACCGTGCGATTACCGTAGTCAATTTCTAAAACATAACCATCTAAGAGTTCACTTCCGAGTAATGCGTCCTCAGATTCCGTGAGAGAAATCTCTATTTGACACGCTTCTTCGTCCAAATAGACGATTCCCTGAAATGTTACATCATGCCTAACTGTCCCATCCGCGAGTTCATAATAGTGATCGCCGTATAGCTCAAGCCCCAATGGAATTGCAGCAGGGATGGGCACACACAAAGCCCCATCAAATCCCGTATCAATCAGGGCATCAATTGTCGTTTCTCCGCGATTACCAGATAAAAGCACAGTAGTGCGTGGTTGCCCAGTATCGTCAAAATATCCACGCATTAAACCGGCACCCTTCCCCGGTCTCGGCGCAGGGCCCGAAACCCCGGGCGAACAAAACGAAAGATCTTATCCGGATACTTTTGTTTCCCCTTGTCACCCGCCTCAATAACACTTTTGCCGACAAAATAATCTCCACTGTAGGGTTCTATGGCGACGATAAGCCCGTAATATTTCTCTTCCAATTCAGACTTCAACTTCTCATAGACCTCATCGCTTTTCTCCCTAAAGTCCCGCATATTGATTGGTGCAATTTTTTCGAGCTCTCCAGTGTTCTTGTCCATGATACCCGCCCCTTCATCGAATAAACAGGTAATACCCCAAGAAAATGATGATGCCTATGACCATTGATACAACGTAGGCTTGGACAATCCCCGTCTGGAGTCGTCGAATCGAGCCACCAATGCCGCGGACGATAAATGCGGTTAGATTCACAAGCCCGTCAATGATGGCGACATCCATGATCTTCCAGAATAGATAGTGGGACACGCCCCGTATCGGCTGCACAATAACAGCGTTATAGATTTCGTCGATGTAGTATTTGTTAGCGAGGAGTTTGTGCAGCGGGTTCGTCGGTTCATCGACGGGCGCCTTGCTGCGATATATGAACAAAGCCACTAGAATACCTGCGATGCCAACGATGGATGAAATAATCATAAAGGGGACCGGATTGCTGTGATCTGATATACCATGATGTTTAAATCCTGTCACGCTTCCCAAGAAATTATGAATCGCGCTATGCTCTCCGCCCCAACCGACGATTGCACCGATAATTAGAGAAGGGATTGCTAACAACACGAGCGGGATCCACATCACCGGTGGCGATTCGTGGAGGTGTGACTCGACCTCTGAATCGACGCGCGACTCACCATGAAAGACTACAAAGATTAGACGGAACATATAGAACGCCGTAAGGAACGCTGTAAGCAGCCCAATCCCAAAAATTATTTGGTGCCCACCATCCCAAGCGTTGTGTAGTATTTCATCTTTACTCCAGAAACCGCTCAAGAATGGGAAACCCGCAATTGCAAGCGCACCGATGAGGAATGTCCAATAGGTGATCGGTAGCTTCGATTTCAGCCCGCCCATCTTCCGCATATCCAGTTCATCTGACATAGCGTGCATCACGCTGCCAGCGGTGAGGAACATCAGTCCTTTGAAGAAAGCGTGTGTCATCAAGTGGAAGATCCCAGAGGTATACGCACCAACCCCCACACCCACGAACATATAACCGAGTTGGCTTACAGTCGAATATGCTAGCACTCGCTTGATGTCATTTGCAGCCAATGCCATCGTTGCAGCGAATAGGGCGGTGAGAACGCCGATCCAAGCGACGACAATACCTGTGTGCGCTAGGTTAAACAGGATTGATGACCGGGCGACCATGTAGACACCAGCCGTGACCATCGTGGCAGCATGAATCAATGCACTAACAGGGGTCGGACCCTCCATCGCATCGGGGAGCCAAACGTAGAGGGGGATTTGTGCGGACTTGCCTACTGCGCCGACAAAAAGAAGTAGCGTTGCAATGATGAGTGTGCTTGCCCCGAAAACCTGCTCATAGGTGTTGGTTTCGGCGAGTCCGAACATCTGGTCAAAATTCAATGTGCCAAACGCCGCAAACAGGGTGAACATCCCAAGCAGAAAACCAAAGTCGCCGATTCGATTGACGATGAAAGCTTTCTTGCCGGCATCGGTGGCAGATTTTCTTTCAAACCAATGACCGATCAATAGATAAGAACAGAGACCAACGCCTTCCCAACCGATGAACATCATCAGATAATTATTCCCCAAAACGAGGATTAACATCGCGAACACAAACAGGTTGAGATAGGCAAAATAACGCGCTCTCCCCGAATCATGGCTCATATAGCCGATCGAATAGATATGGATGAGCAAGCCAACCCCTGTGATGACGAGGAGCATTACTGTGGTCAGTGCGTCAACATGGAAGCCGATATTCAGAGATTCTATGGGGATCCATTCGTAGAGCGTTTCCTTTAGTTCTCCACCGCCGCGCACCGCGGGAAATACAAAGAACGCACTGATAATGAACGATATCAGCACCGCAAGGGAGGCAATCCAACCACTCACATTTTTCAGCCATTTCCCGAACAGCCCATTGATTAGAAACCCAATCAGTGGGGAAATCAGAAGTAAAGTTATTAAGTCTTTCGACATTTCAGATGCGCCTATCCCTTCATCGAGTTGATTTCATCAATGTTAATCGTTTCACGGTGTCTGAAAACACTCACGATAATAGCGAGCCCAATGGCGACTTCAGCGGCAGCGACAGTCATGACGAAGAACACAAAGATCTGTCCCGAAGCATCCCCCAATTCTCGACCGATTGCGACAAAAGCGAGATTTGCCGCGTTGAGCATCAGTTCAATACACATAAAAATAATGATTGCGTTTCTTCGGATGAGCACACCAATCACCCCGATAGTAAAGAGCAACGCGCTTAAAATAAGATAGTATTGCAAGGCCATATTTCAATTCCTAGTTTACAATTAAGCCACCGTATCTGGATCTTCACGTTTAACCAGCACAATGACACCGATTAAAGCTGCAAGCAATACAAGCGATGTGACCTCAAAAGGCAATAGAAACTTCGTAAATAGTATCGTGCCAATCCGTTCAGGTTTGCCCATCTCTCCCTGAAGTTTTGCGATGAGTTGATTCGCTTCACTTGCGCTGAGCGTTTCTACGGTGTTTTTTTGTTCGGCAATCTCCGGCACGTACGTGCTATTGATTTCTGCACGGTCAAGTTGATAGGTGGATTCAATCGTCGCAATCTGATTCAGCTGTTCTGAAGTAATCACCCCACCAGTCGCTTGGATTCGATCCTGAGAAGGTGCAACAGCAGTGCCATCATACGCTTTGATTCCGATGTAAACTGCTTCTGCTGCCAATAGAATCCCTACAATGACGGCGAACACCTTTGTCTTGTTGATTTGGCGTACTGCTTGAAGCCTCCCTAAATTGAGCAACATGATCACAAACAGGAATAGCACCATAATTGCGCCGGCATAGACAATCACCTGCACAGCAGCAACAAAGTACGCTCCCAACGAGATAAACAGTCCTGCCAATGAGAAGAAGGTTAGGACTAATGCGAGCGCACTGTGAATCGGATTCCTAAATGCGATGACGCATATCGCAGAACCAACGGCTAGTACCCCAAAAATAATAAACAGAATCTGTTCAGCCATGTATATCCTTGTAAATCAGAGGCTTGTTATAGCCTGTGGTAGTTATTAAGATGAAGATTCTTCGGTAAAGCTCAGAACACCTCTATCATCAACCGGTTCAGGTTCCCGCGTCATCACCAATGTGGTTGATACGATCGCAACAACGATGGAGGCGGCGACGACATTTAGTATGCCCACAAGGAGCTTCGATTGTGTGAACGCCCAAACTGTCCCCGTTACAACGATTGTTGTTAGGGCAATAGGCAGTAGAAATTTCCAGCCGAGATTCATAAGCTGATCATACCGGAATCGGGGCAATGTCCATCTCACCCAGATAAAGACAAAGAGGAAAAATGCTGTTTTGGCGAAGAAGATTCCAAATGAAATCACACCACTCCAGAAGGGACCGCCGACCTTTTCCAATCCGAAGAAATGCCAACCACCCAAAAAGAGTGTAACAGCCACCGCCGAGCCGACAATCATGTGCATATACTCCGCCATGAAATACATAGCGAACTTCATGCTGCTATATTCTGTATGGTATCCGCCGACAAGTTCCTGTTCCGCTTCGGCGAGATCGAAGGGGAGACGATTGGTCTCTGCAAAGGCAGCGGTGGTAAAGGCTAAAAAGGCAGGAAAATGGATGAGGAAATTCCAAGTCCAGGGATAACTCCCTTGTTGGATTGCGATCTCCCGGAGGCTTAATGAACTTGAAAGCATAAGAACGCCGATAAGCGAAAGCCCCAACGTCAACTCATAGCTAATCATCTGTGCGGAGGAGCGCAAGCCACCGAGTAGCGAATACTTGTTATTCGATGCCCAGGCACCAAGCACGACACCATAAACCCCCAAAGAGGTGATTGCCAGAATATACAGAACCCCGATATTAATATCGGCAATTTGCAGAGGGATTTCGTAGCCTGAGATTGTTATTGAGCTGCCGAAGGGAACAACACCGCAGGTAACTAGAGCCGGCACCAAAATAATCGCAGGTGCGAGTAGATAGATCGGTTTATCCACATGGTCTGGAATCAGGTCCTCTTTCAGCAGAAATTTTACGCCATCGGCAATCGGCTGCAAAATACCCCAAGGTCCGACGCGGTTGGGACCGTGTCGGTCCTGAATCCATCCACTCACTTTCCGCTCGGCAAGAATCATCCCCATAACGCCGATGAGCAGCAGATGAACGACGACAACAATTTTGATGAGTGAACTAATGATTAAAACGTGAAATGGTAAGTCCATATCTCTCCCTATCTGGATTCTGAGACAACTTTGTTTTCAAGACTTCCCAAAATTCCTACGACTTTCGCCTTCAGTTCTGGAATATCTTTCTGAATAATTCCCTAAACCACATTTTCATCAATTCCAAAATAGTGGTGGACTCAGATGTTTCTCAATCCTATAATCGCTCGCCATTCTATGTCCGAGAATCTTCATTTGAATTCATCTGTAAAAGAATTGGCAGCTTCACCAAACCGGCTTATCTTTGAAATAATTACCAATCTCTGAGATTTGGCTTGAATCTAATTTCATTTCGCTTTCATCATGAAGGTCGTCAACTGTCTCCGCTAGCGAGATTGACTCCACCATCCCCAATATTCTGGTGCGTAGCATCTTGATAATCAGGTATATTTTCCGCAATCTCCAACGCAATCTCACCGGCGAAATGATAATCCATCTCACCACCCAAACGCTTGGCTAACTGCTGGATAATTTCCCAATCAACACGCGCCTCGCCGGGGGGATCAACAGCCCGATGTATCCGTTGCACCCAACCCTTCGCGTTGGTGAAACTGCCATCCTTCTCCGCAAAAGTGACCCCTGGGAGAATGACATCAGCCAATTGCGCTACATCGGATTCAAAGATATCCTGTACAACCAGAAAATCAACCGCTTCCAACGCCTGTTTCGTTGTCTCGTCAAGCGGACGTTCGGGTGCCCCATTCACAAGGTACACGACCTTTGCATTTGCTATTCCACTCCAAAGTGCGTCCCCTGTCAAGGAGTTATCATCTCCCAACCTGAGCATATCCCGTGCCCCGTGAGTGTTCGGGTTTTTGTCAGCATCAATGGTGAATTGCGGGAATTTGTGCTCCTCACCCAGTTCACGTCCAAACAGACCGATCGACTCCGTTTTGAGGACTTCACGAGCTAATTTGCCTAGCAGGTAATTCTCCTCATTGGTGCCTTGGGCGGAGCCAACGATAACGATGGATTCGGGATCTGTCTCAGAGAATTTTTCCACGATAAGATTCAGCGCATCCGCCCACGAGGTTGGAACGAATTCGCCATCTACGCGCTTCATCGGAATCTTGAGCCGATCTTCGCTATTAACGTAATGATAACCGAGCCGTCCGTCATCGCACATCCAGTGTTGATTGATATCCTCGTGGAACCGCGGCTGAATTCGATAAAGCCCATCCTCTTTATAATCAACAGTGATATTACAGCCGACGCTACAGCCCGGACAGACACTATTGACCTGCTTCATAAACCATGGACGCGACTTAAAAAGGAAATCCTTGCTAATCAGTGCCCCAACGGGACAGATATCCACGACATTGCCAGCGAGTTTATTGTCGAGCAACCGGAGCGGATTCTCATCATGGTCGCGTGGAATATCAATTTCGTCGTGTGAACCCCGGTGGATCAGCCCAAGTTCGCCGGTCCCTGCCACTTCATCGCAGAAGCGGATGCAACGGGTACAGACAATACATCGGGTCGAGTAGAGCAG
>JAGWBT010000092.1:0-7837 GCA_021295755.1 Candidatus Poribacteria bacterium | reverse complement strand
CACTCACCCGCTTGGTCACAGACGGGGCAATCAAGTGGATGGTGAACGAGCAGAAACTCAAGAATGTCTTCCCGCGCTTTCTTTACACGCGGCGAATCGGTCCGGACAATAAAGTCGTATTTCCCATCTAATTTTCGATCCGGAGGGGCAGTACGCACCGTAGTTGTGCAGCCGGTTGCAAGTTGACGATCTGGAACAACCTTGCCCGCAGGCGGAAAGAAGACATGGGGCTCCACAAGGCACATACGGCAGTTTGCCGGACGGGTCAACCCCGGATGGTAACAGTAGTGCGGCACTTCAATGCCGTGTTGTCTTGCAGCCTCAATGATATTAGTTCCGTCTTCAACTTCAACCTCAAGGTCGTTCAATTTAATGAATGCCATGATATCCTCATTATGCAACGCGTAAGGTGTGGTGGTACGTTCTTACATTGAGTGTTTCTGTCAGGTCAGCCTTCAGTGTTATTTTGAGATTTGTGAAAATTGTTTGGTTGAAAAAGGCTAGCGCAGTGAAAACCAGTATCCTATGTCGGCGCTTCAAACAGTCTTGGGACTATCCGCTGCTGATAAGCGTAATTCTCTTCCGGCGGCACCGTCGCTTCTTCTACCGGCAATGTCACCAATTTCCCCTCACGGATTGCAGCCTCAAACTCTGGACGGAATTTCCGCAGATAACTCACAGCAGGCCATGAAACCGCGATCCCAAAGACGCAGATGGTATTCCATGTCATCGTGTCCACATTTGCGATGTTGTTTGCGACGCTCTCTAACAGGTCAAGGTCTTCGTAAACCTCTTCCATCTCACCGGTATCACCCCATCTGCCGCCCTCTGCAATCCCAAACTTAGGTCGCTGAATCGTTGTTTGCCGCCCCTCACCATCGGCGATTCGTTGCACAATGTCTCGCACCCAAGGCGTTCCCCAACGGCACGGCGTACACTGCCCACACGATTCATGTGCGTAGAATTTCATGATGTTGAGGAGACAATCGACAATGTTCCGCGTTTCGTTCATGACGATAATACCGCCAGAACCGAGCATCGATTTCCAGAGCGTCAATGAGGTGAAGTCGAGGCGACATTCCAATTCATAGTGCGTCAGAATCGGCGCAGAACTGCCGCCGGGGATGACAGCTTTTACGCGCTCACCCTTGACACCGCCCGCAACTTCGATTAACTCCTCGGCGGTCAAACCGAGATCGAGTTCATAGACGCCCGGCTCGTTCACATCCCCACTGATACAGTACAGTTTTGTCCCTGTATTTGGATCCGATTGTGGTGGATCAAATCGGGTATCCCCATAGGTGCGTCCCATGCTGGTATACCATTCGACCCCGTTCCCCATTAGGAAAGGCAGGTTACACAGTGTTTCCACATTCTGGACAACTGTTGGTTTATGGAACAATCCTTCAACTGCGGGGAAGGGCGGTTTCACGCGTGGTTGCCCGCGTTTTCCCTCAAGAGATTCAATGAGTCCTGTCTCTTCGCCACAGATGTACGCTCCCGCTCCCGGGTGGGAATAAATATCCAAATCAAAGCCACTCCCTTGGATATTTTTTCCGAGATAACCTTGCTGATATGCTTCTTCGATGGCGGCATCTAACATACGCTTACCGAGTGTGAATTCCCCACGAATGTAGACATATGCGGTGCTAATACCCATGGCGTAGCAACAGATCAAGATACCTTCTATCAACAGGTGTGGGTTCTTTTCCAGAACGTAGCGGTTACTAAAAGTACCCGGCTCACTCTCATCGGCGTTACAACACAGGTAACGAGGCTCAATATCTCTGGGCACAAAACTCCACTTTAGCCCGGTTGAAAACCCTGCACCGCCACGCCCCTTCAGCCCAGATTGCATCACCGCATCGCAAATTTCTTCCGGCTGATACTCCTTGATTGCCTTCTCGAAGTGTTTATAACCATCGTACTGACGAAATACATCAAATGTATTGATGTCTGGTACATCCAGATGTTCGTAGAGAATACGTCTTTCTTGAACCATGAGTCGTAACCTTAAATTTGCCCCTACTCTAAGCTATCCAAAACCTCATCCATCTTTTCCGGAGTGAGGTTCTTATACAAGTCATCGTTAACCATTACGACAGGTGCCACATCGCAAGATGCCAGACACTCTGATTTCAGTAAAGTAAATTTCCCATCCGGCGTGGTTCCTTTTGCCAAGTCTGTTTCAGAAGCGACATCTATATCGAATTTTTGTTTGATATGCTCCAACACCAATTTGCAATCTCTTAACGCACAGGGGAGGGTGTAGCAAACGCGGATAACATATTTGCCAACAGGTTCCTCGAAGAACATTGGGTAAAATGTTACCACATCTTTAACCTTCATCACCGGCAATTCCAAGAGTTCAGCGACATGCTCCATCACGGCAGGACTGATATAACCTGCCTGTTTCTGTGCCAGATGCAGTGTGGGGAGCATTGCGGCTTCCTTCACCGGATAGCGCTGAATCAGTTTATTAAACTCCCGTTGATTTTCCTCTGAAAACTGGAATGGCGTTTCTATTTGAATCAGTTCATTGGACATCTGCTCATTCCTTCTGAGAAGAAGTGACTGGACTAAAAGTGTGTTGCGTCAGCTAAGTATCTATAATCGCTATTATCCGTGGAGAGTGGACACCACCACCTCCGTTAGTCCGAGGGTCGATCGCGCAAACCCACAACAATCGCTATACCAACAATCAAGACCACAGCGACCCCTAAACAGATAAGTAACAGCCAAGGAGGTTCTGCTTTGATCGTTTTTAGAGGCACATAATGCTCCCCACCAGCAATAACTGTGACCGGTTTGCCAGTACGATCTTCATATCCAGCCTTGTAAATACTCAGAAGATAACGACCAGGAACCAAGCCGACTATCCTGAACTCTCCATTGCTAGCTGTTTCACCTTCAGTTTCGAGTCCGTTGGCAGCGACGAGGACAACTCGGACCCCTTCGATTGGGAGCTGCGTTGTTGAGGGATTAACGACATTACCACGAACTGCTCCCGTTTCTGCATGTTCAGCTGTCCTTAGCGACACATCGTGGTTACCACCAGCAACAACTGTAACCTGTTTGCCAACAACATCCCAATACCCATCTTTATAACAACCCAACAGATAACGACCATGTGCTAAACCGACCATCTCGAATGCACCATTGTTATCTGTCTCTGCTACAGTTTCGGATCCGTCAGCATTGACGAGAACAACTCGGACCCCTTCGATTGGGAGCTTCGTCGTTGAGGTATCAGTGACATGACCACGAACTGCCCCTGTTATTAGGTTTTGAGAAAAAACAGTCCCGGAGATGAGCCACGAACAGCATAATAAAAGAAGGGTCAACCGTATTAATATTATCGATCTAATTCTCCGGCAATAATATTTAGGCTACCTAGTACGGCGACGATGTCTGATACCATACCGCCTTCAATCATGTGAGGCAACGCCTGAAAGTGTATAAAACTGGGTGGACGGATACGAATTCGATACGCCTTACCGCTGCCGTCACTGACGATGTAAAATCCTAGTTCACCGTTCGGGGATTCGGTAGCACAATAGACTTCACCCGCAGGGGGCTGGACCCCATGTCCATCCATAATGATCTTGAAATGGTGGATCAAACCTTCGATATTTCCGTAAGCGTCCTCTTTCGTCGGGAGACTAATTTTGTAGTCATCCACGTTGACAGGTCCATCAGGCAGGTTATCCAGCGCCTGCTGCACAATTTGACCGCTCTGAATCATCTCTTCCATGCGCACGAGATAACGATCATAAACATCGCCGTTGGCACCCACCGGAACATCAAAATCAAACTCCTCATAGCAGGAGTACGGTTCTGCTTTTCGCAAATCCCAATCCACTCCAGAGGCGCGCAGACATGGTCCGGTAAACCCGTAATCAATTGCGTCTTCGGCTGACACTACCCCAACCCCTTTGGTGCGGTCCATCCAGATACGGTTTCGGGTCAGCAGCGTATGAACCTCTTTCAAGGTTTTTGGAAAGGTACTCAGGAACGTCCGGACATCTTCCTCAAAACCGTCGTAGATATCTCTCATCAGCCCTCCGACACGAGTATAGCTGGTGGTCAAACGGGCACCGGTGGTTTTCTCGAAGATGCTGTACAATTTCTCCCGTTCTTCAAAGCCGTATAGCATCACTGTGAATGCCCCGAGGTCTAATGCCCCCATACCGAGCCAAATCATGTGATCTGCGATGCGGGAGAGTTCGGCAAGAATCACACGAACGTATTCACAACGCTCCGGAACTTGGATATCTAGCAGCTTTTCCACAGCGAGTACATAACCGAAGTTGTTAGACAACGGTGAGAGATAGTTCATCCGGTCAGTTACAACGATATACTGATTATAGTCGTGGTGCTCTCCTAGCTTCTCAAAACCGGTATGCAGGTAACCGAGATGAGGTGTTGCTTTCAGGACGGTTTCACCATCAAGTTCTACGACAATTCTAAGTGTGCCGTGAGTGGCCGGATGCTGGGGCCCGAAATTCAGGGTCATCGGTTCGCCGGGCACTCGATTTGAATCTGTATGCATCTCTTTTTCTCCAATGGAGAGTCGGGATTGTCTGCTGATAATTGACAGACCAACCTAAAGGGTATTACACATTCTGTTCTTCAAAGTTAAAGGTCTCGCGTTCCCCGCGACCACGCAAGGGATAATCCTTACGAAGCGGATACCCTTCATAATCATCGGGCATCAGGATTCGGCGGAGATCTGGATGGTCCTCAAAGGCGATCCCGAACATATCGTATGTTTCGCGCTCTAACCAATTCGCTACCTTCCAGATCGATGCCATTGAGGGGATACTGGACTCTTTTTCATGAACGGGAACTTTGACACGCAAACGTTCTTTTCTCTCCGTTGAAAGCAGATGATAAACGACAGTGAACCGTGCATAGTCGTGTTTTATCAAAACATCTTCCATCAAAGAATAGTCAACCGCTGTGACATCAGCAAGGAAGTTGTATGCGAGTTCTGAATCGTTTTTCAAAAACGCCATCAACTCATAGATGTCCTCTTTTCGCACTGTAACTGTCAATTCACCTCGTGCGTCAGAAACGTCAAGAATTGCATCAGGGTATTGTTCTTGAACTTTTTGAACGATAAGCGGCTGCTGTTCTTCAGCAGTTACTTCCCCGTCTGCATCGGGATTTGAAACCTGCTCTTCACTCATTGGGTTTACCTCTAGGTCGTGTTAGCTCGCAATCGCTCCACTCTGCCTTTTGGGGGAGATGCTTTCTTGTTCCACAATCCGTTGAATCTGCAGCACAGCGTCAATGAGATCTTCAGGACGCGGTGGGCACCCGGGGAGGTAAATGTCAACGGGAATGAACCCATCCACGCCTTGTACTAAGGTATAGGTATCAAAAACACCGCCAGTCGAAGCACATGCCCCCATTGAGATAACCCACTTTGGGTCGGGCATCTGGTCGTAGATTTTCTTTAAGACCGGCATCATCTTGATGGAGATGCGTCCCGAAACAATCAACAAATCAGATTGGCGCGGCGAAAATCGAATCGCTTCTGCCCCGAAACGTGAGGTTGCCATCATTTCAATGGCACAGCAGGCAGTGCCGAAGGGCATTGGCCAGAGGGAGTTTTTTCGCCCCCAGTTCACAAACTTATCAATAGTGGTGGTGAATATATTATCTCCAAGTTGACTTTCTAATCCCACGATAGACCGCCTTTCTTCCAAGCATAGATGTAACCTAAAAAGAGAATACCGATGAAGACCAGCATTTCGACAAGGATAAAATAACCGCTGCTCTCTATGAATTTCTTAAAGACAACTGCCCACGGATAGAGGAAAACGACCTCAATATCAAAAATGATAAAGAGCATCGCAATGAGACCAAAGCGGATGGAAATCCGTTGCCGAGTATCTCCGACCGGTTGGACGCCAGATTCGTAAACGGAGAGTTTGGATTGCGTTGATTTTTTTGGCCCAATCAGATGGGTCAAGGCGAGATTTACTGCCGCAAAACCGATGGCAAAAACGAGTAACAACAGTATTTTTCAGCCAAAAATAAGATTATTGAATGTCGGTTGTGAAATGTTTCACATACTCAAGCCAAAAAAGAATGGGCTTCATTTCCAGCCCACTTTACTTTATTCAAAGGGGTCTAATTTTCCAAAAGATTATTATTTCACATTTTGAAAAAAGTGTCAAGTCTTTTTTCGGCAAAAAAGCATAAATTCTTAGCTAATCATCCAACATAAGCAGCGGACGGTTATACCGCGCTCGAATCCGATTTATCATAGATAGCACCCGTGGACGCGCAATAATCTTGCGTTCTACCCTTTGCTTACCGGGAAAATCGCAAAGGATGACACCAACAAGCGCGCTCAGAATACCTGGTCCCGGCGTAAATAACATGACGAATCCGGCAATCAGAAAGACTGCACCACACACATTTTTCAGGAGGCGCAGAAATAGACGTAGAATCGGGTTCTTTATACGGCTCACCCGTTTCTTCCGAGTGAAATAGTCCGGCGGTAACGAAATAAGCAGCATCGAAATACTCGCAAGCGTCGCAAAAGTTGTAACGATAATGATTACGGGTAAAATGAGCAAAAACCACAGCCAGTGAGTTTTAATGAATTCAATCACGGATAATTCTTCGTTTCTTCGCATCGGTTTCTGTGTAGCCAACCAACGCTCATCGACGGGCAACCGCACCGCCATCGATTGTCATGATATCGCCACTTATATAAGCTGCCTCATCAGAGGCGAGGAATAGCACCGCACCGATATAGTCCCATACAGTTGCACGTCGGTCGAGTGGGGGGCCGTCGGCTGGAGCGGAAAGCAAATCCGGCAAGGCGTCATCCTGTGGCAGATTCTGTGGGGAATTGATACCTGTGGGCGCACCGCCGCCAGGAGCAATTGCATTGACAGTAATCCCATAGGGACGCAGTTCAAGGGCAAGACTACGGGTCAATCGATTCAATGCCGCCTTGCTGACACAGTAACTAAGAACACCTTCGTGGGACTCTTCTGCATAAATTGACGAGTTATTGATAATGCGTCCACGAATCCCCTGCTCGCGCATTACTTTCGCTGCGGCTTGAGCGCATAGGAGACACCCTGTAACGTTGACAGCCATGACGCGATTGAAATCTTCAGCCGTTATTTCAAATAGCTTACCCCTGCCCAGAATGCCCGCATTATTGAACAAAATATCCAATCGCCCGAATGTTTCAACGGTGGTGTCAACAGCTGCTTGCACCTGTTTAGGAACAGTCACATCTAACGGTATGGTGATTGCTTGACCGCCTTCGTTTTGAACCTCTGTGGCAACCGCATCGGCCATCCGTCCGCCCGCAACGACAACAGCTGCACCTTCGCGTGCAAATGCCAGACACGCTGCCCTGCCAATTCCAAGCGGACCACCGCCGCCTGTTACAAAAGCGACCCGGTTTTCAAAGCGCATCTTTACCCTCCATCTTATTATGTCAACAGACCGTCGTTATAATACCACGCAAGACCGCTGAGGTGCAATCAAAAATGATGGTAATTCGTTGACGTTTTGATAGCAGTGTGATAGGATAACGCAAGTTACTAGTAGGAACATATTGTTGTGAACTCTGATCTTATCGGGGACCTGTATGCCGTAACCCTCTTCCTCGTAGCCACAGATTGCCTAATCTGTGATCGGGGCGTAGAGCCCCGATGAATCGGGATTTCCGCTTGCGCTGCAACCTGTCTTCAATGAAATTCCCGATATATCGGGATGAAGTGAACCAATGAACCAACAAGCCCTATTGGGGCGATAGGTATGTGGGACTATAACGCAACTAGCAACTTAGGTTAGGATA
>JAGWBT010000091.1:12081-12627 GCA_021295755.1 Candidatus Poribacteria bacterium | reverse complement strand
ACAAAGAGCAGCTCGCCGATCAAGAAGCTTATGTTACAATCCTTGCCCCGATGAAAAGGGGACTGAAAGAAATGACAGAAGGTGGGTTGGGTATGTCGAATATACGTTACAATCCTTGCCCCGATGAAAAGGGGACTGAAAGAGACGGTCACGTTACCCGATGATGATACGACCTATACGGTTACAATCCTTGCCCCGATGAAAAGGGGACTGAAAGTCGCCGCCTGACGTTTCTGAACCATCGCTTCATCGTCGTTACAATCCTTGCCCCGATGAAAAGGGGACTGAGAAATGCTATTAGCGAAGATTAGCGTGGATTAGCGGATGCTTTTCTTCCAATCAAAACTGACAGGAGAATCCCATGAAAACCCGACTTCTAATATGCCTAACCCTATGGAATCTCTATACCATCGGTTGCCTGAGTGGAACGACCGAAAAAATCGAACCCACCGCCACACCAGCAGAACCAGCGACCCCAGCATCGCTTGGGGGCCTCCATTTATCATTGGCGGCACCAAGCTACGGTCTCAACGAACCGATACCCCT
>JAGWBT010000091.1:0-12076 GCA_021295755.1 Candidatus Poribacteria bacterium | reverse complement strand
GTGCCGTATGCGGCAGTTACAAGCAGGGGCGCGTTCGCCAAATTGGTGGTCAAAAATAATTTGGGGCAAGTTATCCCGCCCAAACCACCGATCACATTTCCAGCGAAAACCAAAACCGTGATGTGGGAGGACAGGGTGGTGAGTTGCATCCAAGGAACGGAACTTAAGGCAGGAGAGACAAGAAAGGCGAGTTTGAAAGACCTGAAGTCCTACTACAGACTAGGACCCGGTGATTATACATTGCAGGTGCTTATGGAGTTGAAAGTCTATCGGGAGATCTTTTCGCCTGAACCGCCAGAGGTTCTCAAGATAAAGAACGAAATTCGGCTAGTGCAAGCAGACACTGTCATGCCTGACGACATGAAGGAGCGGATGATCCGCAATCTGGAGAAAGAGATTGAAGGTTTGCGGCACGGAGAGGCAGCCCAACTGGACGGAACCTATCTCCTCATGGATTCGTTTCGAGGGGCAGCAACGCTCGAATCCAACATCGTCCCGCTAACGATACGGTAGCATCAGACAGAGATACCACATCGACTTAATGCCGCTAACGCCGCCGCAGCGATACCCTCGGCATCAATTCCAAAATGTCGGTAGAGTTCCGCACGATCACCCGATTGACCAAACTCATCTACACCAAGAGGGATAACCAACTCACCATAGACACTCCCCAACCAAGATAAAGCGTGGGAAGCGCCATCGTGAACCGTGACAATTGGCGCATGCCGCTCGTTAGTTGGAATCAGCCAATCAAACGGAGTGGTGACCTCTCCTGCACTTTGTGGGTATCCGGGAAACCGTTGCATCGTCTGCCACGCCTCAAACAGTCGGCGCGGACTGGTCATATTCAGCACATTAGCAGCCACCCGCTGCTCGCGAAGAATCGCCGCAGCCTCAATCGCTTCCGGAATCATGACGCCGGTTGTTGCAATATGAACTAACCGCTCTCTTGGCACAACCGGATCCGCATTGCGCCAATCTTCCAACCGGTATCCGCCAGCTAGCACCTGACGCTGCAATTCATCTTCTCCCAGACGCTCCAACGCCGGCGTGAGCAGCCGCTGATCAATCTGCTTGGTGGACAGTCGTAGGTAGGTCGAGCGACCCTGCTCCCGGTCACAACATTGGCGGAGCGCCTCTAACAATATCCACTCTACCTCCTGTGCGAAACAAGGCTCGTAAGCATCAAGTCGAGGAATCTCCGCACCGAGTGACGGCGTAACGGTAGATTGATGCGCGCCTCCCTCCGGCGATAACGTGATACCCGACGGTGTCCCGGCGAAAATAAACTTCGCCCCCGAATACTGGGCATAAATGAGCGCTTCAAGCCCCCGGCACACAAACGGATCGTAGACCGTACCAATCGGGATGACATGCTGCCCACACAGTTCAGCAGACAAGCCGAGCATCCCCAGCAACGTAAAGAGATTCATCTCCGAAATTCCCAACTCAATATGCTGCCCATTTGGCCCATGCCGCCAGCTTCGGAGTTGGTTCGCTTCGGTCTCATAATCAGGCAATTCCTGCGGCGTAAACACACCCGTCTTGATAATCCACCCAGACAGGTTGGTAGACACCGATACATCCGGCGAAGTCGTGACAATCCGATCTGCTAACTTCGGCACACGCGCCAGACGCATCAGCAACCGCCCCAAAGACTGCTGTGTACTCAAGAACCCTTGGGTTGGAAGAGAAAGCGCTGTCGGCACATCATCTGCGGACAGAGTTACCGGTGGCTCAGGATTGGGTGGAAAAAGTCGATCGGCAACTTCAAGACACAGTTGACCGGGGGGCGACCCCGGATCAAATCGTTCCCATTCGTCGTTAGCAGATATACCCAAACGATCCCGTAAATCGGCTATCTGTTCTTCACTCAGGAGCATCGAATGATTCAGCGGATGCCCGGCGATAGGTGTGCCCCAGCCTTTAATCGTGTAAGCAAAGATAATCGTAGGTCGTTCAGGTTCCACTTCAGTCTGCGACAGTACAGCGAGCAATTCCTCTAAATCGTGTCCACCCAAGTTACTTAACACCGATGGCAGCGTCTCATCTGGGAGGTCCTGGATCACTGACGCGATTTCAGCGTTATCAACTCCCCCACAATCAACAACCCGAGAGCGGAGTTCCTCACCGGGGAGACGAATCAGTGCCTGATATTCCTCATTGCTCATTTCGTCGATCCGCTGACGCAAGGCGGGGCCACCTGGTCGTTCAAAGCGCTCCTGAAGCTGCCGACCATACTTCGCTTCGAGCACCTGCCAACCGCTCTCCTCAAATAGACGTTGAAGTTGACGCGCACGAATGCCCGGCACAACTCGATCAAGGCTTTGGCGATTGAGGTCAACAATCCACAATAGGTTATCTATGCCGGTGAGGGCTTGATCCAGGATCGCCTCCCACACATTGCCTTCATCCAACTCAGCATCACCGATCACTCCCACGAAACGACGCGAACTCACATGACCGAAGTGGGACAACGCATACCGATGCGCTAACGCACCAAAAGCCGGCGCAACCGCTCCCAGACCCACAGAGCCGGTCGAAAAATCCACTGCATCCGGATCTTTCGTTCGACTCGGATACGCCTGCAGCCCCCCAAATGAACGAAACATCGTCAGGTATTTTTCGGGCAGCTGACCCAGCAGGTAGTGGATCGCATGAAAAACCGGCGAAGCGTGTGGTTTAACCGAGACACGGTCTCCAGCTTGAAGAAAATGGAAGTAGAGTGCCGTCATGATCGAAACCATTGACGCCGAAGAGGCTTGGTGCCCACCGACCTTCGTCTGATCTGGACTGGGACGAAGGTTGTTCGCATAGTGAATAATAAGCGTTGCCAACCAAAGTACACGCTGCTGAATTGTATCTAGTGTTTCCAACAGTTCTCTTGAAATGGACTGACCAGCGTCTTTCACAATCTTCCACCTCTCTTAGGAGTTACACACTTCAGATTGTAGTTGCCCGATTTATCGGGCATCAAGGGGTATGTTCAGACTCCATGCTTATCGTAGGCGGGGCATCTGGTTTCCCCGCATTGGGGATGAAGCATTGAACTACAACACCTCATTGTTCAACTGCGTAAGTCCTACTATCTTCCAAACCGAAATCGTTACACTGTATGATAGTATTGTAGGTTGGGTTGAACGGCTGAAAGTATCTCACTATCAAAGACAGTAAAGTTTCTGCTCTTCAGTGCTACGTTCTTAAGAATAACGAGAGTGAAACCCAACGCTCACAGCCAATGAACCCTACAGTAGTAGGCACGATCCCTCGTGCCGTAACCTTGGTTCAACGAACCAATGAACCAACATAGATCCTGCGGAACAACAGGCGGCACCATGATTTATATGATAGCATAGCCAGTTGATTCTATCAACCGTGAAAACTTCTAATTGACAGGTAGGTATTGAACGAATATAATTCTACTATGGAATTGCTATCGGATGAGTGATAGCATCCGTCAGGATCAAATACGGGTAGGAGGACAGAGATGGAAGGGCTTGAACGCTCAGCCGAAAGTCAAAGAAAGGAAGACGGGAAGCACACTGACATTTTGTGTTCTCCGTTCTACACATTACACATCACATGCTACATTTTGCTCTGCCTCGCTTTTATCGTTATCCCGTCAAACGGACTCAGCAGGGAAAGAACCCTCGATTACGTGATTGCCGTTGTCAACGACCAGCCAATCACGCTACGCGAACTGGAAACCGAACTAATTATTATCGCTGTTATCAACAATCCGCTAATCCTACGTGAACAGGAAAATCAGCCAACCTTTCAAGAAATTAAGAATCCCCCGAATGCAGTCAGACGCGCAGTTTTAGAAACGCTCATCGAGCAGAAACTGATGTTACAGCAGGCAGACGATATCGGCATGCTGCTCCGGAGTTGGGGAAAAAAGGTGGACGCTGAAATTCAAGCACTGAAATCTTTATATAGCAGCGAGGCATCGTACTTAGTTGATCTGAAGCGAATGGGATTGGAATATCAGGAAGTAGAAGAACGCGTGAAAAACGCCTTAATTGTGAACGAACTGACCGTCCGCCAATTTCGCAACAGTATTGACGAAGAACAAATCAATCAAGAGGCTCCCCAATATTTTGAACAACATCGATCCGACTTTATTGAACCCCCACAGATCCAATTTCAGTATATCCTGGTCCTCTCCAAGTCTGACGATCCAGCAGATCTGCAAGCCGAAGCCAAGACCCTTGCTGAAAAAATCGCCTCCCAATTGAAAAGAGGCGCAACCTTTCAGGAAATTCAGGAGGCTTATCCCGATAACCCGTTTCTTCGGGTTGTCCCAGAACCACAGACACTTCCAGCCGATACGAAAGTTCAACTGGCAATAGCGATCTTAGAAATTAACGAAGTTAGCCAACCCATTCCCACAACTGAAGGTTATCTTATCGCTCAACTGTTAAAAAAACAACCGTCGCGCCAGAAAACATATCCAGAGGCTAGCCAAGAAATTAAGGACAAACTTATCGGGGAAGCCCTGCAGGATCACAGAAAAACATGGCTCGCTGAACAGAAGGTGACAGCGGATATTCGCATATTAGACACAGAATTGGCGAAAACACCATTAGTTTTGAGTAGTGTAACGGAAGGCCCAGATTAATTACCGTATTGCTGTGCGTAATATCTCCTACCAACCCCCGGTTACTTTAACCCAAGTTACTAGGTTCTGTTGATATTTATATAAGGCGTATTTGTGATTCGCCAATAAAGATAACCATAGGCACTTGCATCTCCCGATTTCCCCCATTCTCGTCCCAGCGAAGCCAAGGAGCGCAATCTATATACGATAGGGCTGCACCCATTTCTCTCTAGCAGAGCAATATGTATACGGTTCATCAGTCCAATGAACCAATGAACCAACATAGCCCCACCGGTGCAGAAGTTATATCCCAACATCGCAATTCGCATTATTTCACGACCACCATCCGGTGCGTATCGACAAAATCACCCGCCTCCAGATTATAGTAGTAAGTTCCACTAGCAACCCGCTCGTTCATATTATTGCGACCATCCCAATACACGGCGCGCTCGCGCGTTGTGTAGTAACCGGCGGACAAATAACCCAAATCGAATCCCCGAACCTCACGACCCAAAACATCATAAATGGTAATGCGAACATGTGCCTCCCTGTGCAGTTGGAAGGGAATCCACGTCTCCGGGTTAAACGGATTGGGATAGTTAGGCAATACGCCCGTCCGGTGAGGGCGCAGTTTGTCCATGAAGAACGGCTCCACATCAACGCGGAGGGACTGACCGTCTACCGAAACAAGATGTGCTACGTCCACAGAAACCGTGGAATTCGATGGTTGCACTGAATCTATGGAACCGTTCGTGTCTAATTCCAGTGTACCGAGTCGCACCCGACCACGCCACGGGTGCCCCACACCAATTTTCGTACCCACCAACGTTCCAGATTGAGCGCCCATCTCCAAACGAAATACATCATCCCCACTTCTGTCCGGATCTATCTTCAAAAGTCCCGCCGGCGCTACCCGGATGTGGTAACCCGCAAGAGGTACACTCGTATCAACCATCAGGTCAAGCAGCAGGCGATTTCCCGCAAACCGGGGACTCTCGAATCTGATGGTTGCCGATACAGGAGCAGAGGCGCGCTCAGGTGCTGCTGGACTGTCAATCGCATCTCCAAAATGAGTCCCAACAATAATCAAATCAGATACGTTCACGAGTCCATCCCGATTCACGTCCGGGTTTTGACCGAAAACTACCCCGTCTATCACCCGTCCCAATTCAGACGCTACGAGGATCAAGTCAAGGATTCCCACAGTCCCATCATCGTTCACATCCCATGGATCTAGGTAAACGTCAATAACCGGACTCTGTTCAATCAACGTCAAAGTCCCATCCGACGTCGCAGCAACACTGGTGATAAAGGTTGAAAATTGACTCGCCGGTGCAGCTACTCCTGAATCATATCCACCATTCCCATAGATAAGCGTGATCGTGCCGGCGGGCATGAGGGTCTGAATATCAACCTGAACCTTCTGCTTGGTAAATGTCACATCGCCGATAATGCCGGTTGATGTTACAGTCGTATATCCGGGAAGCCCTGGAACATTCTGCGGCGGTGTCCAACCTGACGGAATGTGAACTGTAAGGATACCGCGGCGTATCAGCTCCTCAGCGGTATAGGTAATTACAATCTCATTGCCACTGCTATATGCAGGAACGGCATGTGGTGAAACCGAAGCCGTGCCAGAGCCATCTGCGTTAGCGGGTGGTAGTTCAAAAGCCAGATGTTTCGCCATAAATCGCAGCGACTCCTCCGCGATGAATGTGTGCCCACCACTATGTGTTACAAACTCATGGTCGATACCAAGCTCCGTTAACTTCTGAGCCAATGCTTCTGCCTGTCTGGGCAATGCTGTGTCGTCCTCAAGACCATGGACCAACTTAATACCATTCAACCGCACCGGTCGTTGCGGATTGCGCTTTAATCTGTTGAAGTATCGGTCTACTTCATGAATGGCATCATTCTCGACAATCCGTTTCCAAACATCCTCGTTACGCTCCCAAGGGGGAATACCCGCCTTTAATCTGTATGGCAGATCTAGGTAGCAAGGAGGTTTGTCAGGATTGGAGGCAACCCCCGCTAAATACGCAAGACCGTTACGAAAGGGTAAGCTAACTCTCCGTAAGGCATCAGAATTGGCTAAACCTTCCAGTGCATTCCAAAATTCGTTCCCGGATAGCTGTTTAAGCGGCTCCATGAGGGTTATAGCAACACCGCCCTTCTCCGTAAAAGACTTTATCAAATCATCATCAAATTTATAAGTACCCGCTTGGGCAACAACCACACCAAAGACCTCTGAGTATTTAAGCGAGAGGTGCATTGAACCGTACGCGCCCATCGAAAACCCTGTAATGCCACGACTATCCCGATGGGGAATCGTTCGGTACTGCTTATCAATGAAATTAACTAAATCCCTCCTGATATACGTTTCATAATCACCGATTGTTGGAGAACTAAGATACTGACTCCCGCCAAACCGATTCGATCCATCAACAAATACAGCGATAGCTTCCTGAATCTCCTCACTGAGGATCATACGGTCCATCGCCGATTTCATCTTCCGGGTTAGGCTTTTTGAAGTCCCGTTGAATCCGTGTAGCACATAGATGACAGGATAGCGTTTTTCGGTAAACTCGTAGCTTGGCGGCAGATATACCCTAATGACCTTACCTCCATCCTCACCAATCAAGTTTTCCGTCAGCGTTGGCCAAATAATTGGAGGCCATCGTATCAATTGACTTTCTGACGCGGACAGGATGGGTTGTGAGCACACAATCAGCAATGCCATAAGTATAAAGCAAAATAGCCAGTTGGGGGATAGCAGTTTGCACATAATTTGAAACCCTCTCGTCGGTTCTCCCTGAATTATAGCCCATCTCCACTTACCAATTCAACAAATACCACCGACTCACCTTTCCTCGCGACCCATCCGTGAAGTCCACAACCTCTCATGAGTCCGAGATCCATCTTGCAATTCCACAGGGCGTGTGATAAGATACAAACTAGGAACGCAAGGATTGTCAGAACGTTGACGGTTCTCCGACTAGAAAGGGATATACGATGGATTTTCGACCCTCACCCGAACAAGAAGCCCTCCGAGAGCGCATCCGCGACTTCTGCGCTCAATTCCCCGATGCTTACTGGCGTGAGACCGACCACGAGCGTGCGTATCCACAAGCCTTCGTCGAAGCGCTCACAGAGGCTGGCTTTCTTTCGCTTCTGATCCCAGAAAAGTACGGTGGGCTTGGCTTGGGTGTGACAGAGGCAAGCGTTGTTTTGGAAGAGATCAATCGTTCGGGTGGAAACTCGGCGGCGTTTCACGCGCAGATGTATCTCATGGGCGCGTTACTTCGCCACGGCAGCGATGCACAGAAGCAGCGTTGGCTGCCATCCATCGCCAGCGGGGAGTTGCGACTGCAAGCATTCTCGGTCACCGAAGCAGAAGCCGGCTCCGATACCTCCAGTATCCGCACCTTTGCCCGGCGTGAGAGCTCAACATACATCGTCAACGGTCACAAGAACTGGACCAGCCGCATCGAGCAATCAGACCTACTTCTCCTGTTGGCACGCACAACACCCCGCGAAGCCGTCGACAAGCGGACGGACGGACTCAGCCTATTCCTGATCGATTTACGCGATGCTCGTCGCCAAGAGGAAGCATTAGAAGTGCAGCCGGTCCGCACCATGTTCAACTACGCAACCTACCAAGTCTGGTTCCGCGATCTACGGCTGCCGCTTGATAGTCTGATCGGCGAGGCAGGGCGCGGCTTCCGATACGTTATTGACGGCTGGAACGCCGAACGTATCCTGCTAGCAGCGGAAGCCATCGGTGATAGCTACTGGTTCGTTGATCGCGCGAGCACCTACGCCCGTGAGCGCGAGGTCTTTGACGCTCCGATCGGTCGCAACCAAGGCGTGCAGTTCCCCATCGTCCGCGCCTATGCAGCGACAGTCGCAGCAGATCTGGTTCGCTACAAAGCCGCTTGGCTCTTCGATACCAATGCCTCCTGTGGAGCAGAAGCAAATATGGCAAAACTGCTCGCCTCTGAGGCGAGTTGGCAGGCAGCCAACATCTGTCTCGACACGCACGGCGGCTACGGTTTTGTTGATGAATACGATGTGGAGCGCAAATTTCGGGAAACGCGGCTCTATCAAGTCGCGCCGGTCAACAATAACCTCGTGCTCGCTTATCTTGCTACCCACGAGTTAAATCTGCCCCGGTCATATTAGGTGCTAAAAATATGGGTTAATTGATGGTCAAAACTGGAATGAACGATTCAGGTGTGAAATTCCGAAATAATCGTGAGGGATTGTTGAATCAGTGATGGGGTGCGTTACACAGTAGATTGCCCTCGTGGGAGCAACCGGGCTGTTCAATCTGAATTGTCGTGTGGAAAATACCAAATTGCGTTTGTAGCTTGTCGTTAATCTCCTGCCGCAACTCGTGCGACGATTTGCTTGCGTCCTCAGCGATCGACACATGCGTGCTCAACGCCAAATAATTAGAGCATAAAGACCATATGTGCATGTCATGGACATCCTCGACCGAATCAATAGCACTGATGCACGCCGCCACTTTGTGGGCATCCGCATGTTTCGGAGACCCTTCCAATAAGATGTGAACCGCTTCCTTCGTTACCCTGACAGCACCGATCAAGACCACCAGACCAATACCGCAGCTCAGAATTGGATCAACAATGAACCAACTCGTCCAAAATATTATCGCACCGCCCACGATGACGCCGACGGAAGCGAGCGCATCTCCAATGACATGAAGCACCGCACTCCGCACATTGAGGCTCGTATGTCCCTCACCGTGAAATAGCCAGACAATGACCATATTCGCGATAAATCCGATAATCGCCACGATGAGCATCTCTTTGCTCTTAACGGGTTCAGGTTCGATAAACCTGTGGACCGCTTCGTAAAATATCCATCCAGAGATCGCAATCAGTGAAACCCCGTTGATGAACGCAGCGAACACCTCTGTCCGGTGATAGCCATAGGTGCGTGAGCTAGTTGCCGGGCGAGTTGATAGATAGATAGCCAGCCAACTCATAATCAGCGACAAGGAATCGGAGAAAACATGCGCCGCATCGCTCAACAACGCCAAACTATTCGATAAAATCCCGCCTACTACTTCGATAACGAGCACAAAAGTTGTCAGCAGGACTGCGAATCGAAATTTTCCCTGTAGGCGATGTTGATGACCGTGTTGATGTCCATCTTCCTTTTCATCATGGTGATGGTGTGCGTGGTCATGATGGTGATGCGTGTGGGCCATGCTATCCCCTTTCGGCGAATGGAAACGGTCAAACTATCTGAAAATCATCTACAGCGAGAGCGTTGCCTATCGCAAGGTGCCAATTGCGCCGGTGGGTAGTTCCGCACGAAATGTTGCTTGGAATCCCAATCTTATCGGGGCGGAATCGCCTATTAATTATCTCTCAAGCGCTTGCATCTGAAGTCGATTTGGAAGTGTTACTGCTCTCCGTCTTGCTAGGTTTAGAATCGCTGCTCTTGCTGTCCCCGCTTTTGCTATCGCCACTTTTGCTATCCCCGTCTCCGCTCGCTGACGAGTCTTTGTCTTTTTTCGCGCTCTCCTTGTACCCCTCACTGCGATAGTCTGTGATGTAGAAGCCGGAACCCTTAAAAATCAGCCCGGCACCGGCACCAATTAACCGCTTGGTCTGACCTGAACATTCGGGACACTCCTGGATGGGATCTTCGGTGATACTTTGAAACCGATCAAATTGGATACCACAATCCAGGCATTTATATTCGTATGTCGGCATATAATGAAACTCCTCTCACTCAGTTATTGTTACTAAAGTTTAGACAATTTTAAGTGCCAAGAGGCAGAAAAGAGGTTATCCTTTCAGAAACCTATCACAATTTTGAAAGGAGAAGTTAATGCACCTCATATTCTGCCTCGCGAGTATTTTAACCGATTTTCGTCCGTTATTCAACAGTCAAAGTTTCACCCTGTTTATCACATTTATTGTAGGGTTTATCACTGCCCCCCGCAGTGCGACAGTGACTGAGATTTATCAAGCAGTTCGACCGCAAAGCGGCTACCACTCTTTGGTGAAGTTCCTCTCTCGTGGCAAGTGGGACGCCGATGTGGTTGCTAAACATCTGATTAAGTTGCTGCAAGGGTGCTTTGCCAACTGGGTCTACGTTTACGATGAGACCCAAGCGATAAAGACATCAGACAAGCAATTTGGACTTCACTTTTTTAGAAATCATCGTTACCACAAGCGCAACAGAAATCAATCGAAGTTTCACTCAGGACATCAGTTTGGCGCATTGGGGTTGCTTTGTAGCACGGTTACGGAGACGATACTGTTTCCCGTTTGGGTGAACCTGATATGTCCCAAGACAAAGCGAGATAGCAGCAACGCTGTTCTGAAGCGGATATGCACGCACATTCCCCGTGGACTGATTATCTTTGACCGGGGGTTCAATCGGCGCAAAGTGTTTGCCTGTGTGCTGAAAGCCGGGCATCATCTGTTGTGTCGTGCCAAGTCCAATGCGGTCTTCTATCGATTGGCTGATGTGGCTAAGTGTCCCAAACGGGGACGCCCCAAGAAGTATGGCAAACGCTTACACCTGCCATATCTACGGTATGCAACGATTGACATTGACAACAAACGGTATGCCATCGCATCGGTAGAAGCACTTACGAAAATGTGTCCACAGCCGGTGCGTCTAGTGGTGATACGAACCCGACCCAAAAAAGCGAAGTCGTTTCGATACTTCTGTGTGTACACCACTGACTTGAATCTGGAGGTAGCTCAGATTGTCCGATATTATCAGAAAAGATGGACCATTGAGACCGCTTTTCGCGACGTTAAACAACACTTCGGGTTTGACCAATATCGGGTCAAATCCAAAAAAAGCATCAGTCGATGGGTACAACTCAGTTTTGTCGCTGTTTGTCTGACCCAATTGGTCTTTACCATCATTGCTAACACAAGCCAGCCAATAACCGTCGAGCGGGTGTGTCAGCAATTGGGTATTGATTGGTATCGACCTAAGAAGTTGACACGCGGATTGATGGTCCGCTATCTACGCGCTTTAATTACCAGACGACTATTTTCTGCGACAAATGCTCAAAAAAGTAAATCGCCTAATATTCAGCAAGCTTGTGATAGTGACGCATGAAGCAAAAACAAATTGTCCAAACTACAGTATTGTTAACAGACATTGCGAAAAACGTTGGGATTTGATATATTTTAACGACTCACAGGTAGCATGTCAAGCAGATTTCCCGGAACCTCAATCTCACCTTTTGGATCGACACACCCTCACAAACAGGTATAATTAATGAGCCAACACAACTTCAGCAGGACAATAAGTGTATAGCAATTATCAAAATCTTCCAATCTAAACCCCCGTCTTTTAAGGCGGTGATACAGATTGGCTTCTTGTGTCAAGGTCTAAAAACGGTTGAACTTGTAGTTAAAATATGGTATAATTCTTTTGGCTTTCGTGGGGGGATTCCGCACCACTGCTCGGTGG
>JAGWBT010000090.1 GCA_021295755.1 Candidatus Poribacteria bacterium | reverse complement strand
GACGCAAAACCGATTGCACCGAAGTAGAATCCGGTCCAGTAGTGCGCTTCATCGAATGTACCAGGAGGTGGATCAAAATTGATACGCGGGGCATAGGAGGCCAGTAATCCTTCGCGTTTAGCAACAATAAACTCTGGCGATGGTCCGCCAAACCAGAGTGCGACCTGTGGATTATTTCGCTCGCTTCTGATCCGTACCAACACCTCTCCTGCCGACAGACGTACCCATCGCACCTGAATGCCGCTCTCTTCCTCAAAAGCGCGGATATAGATCTTTGCCTCGTTGGTGTCGAGAGCCGTATAAAGATGAAGTGCCTCGCCACTACTTTCCGTGGCAGCCACTTCCGGTGTCGTTGCACTTGGCTTGTTAGCTGATGTTTCCCAACACGCTAGCAGCCACAAAGTAAAGGTAGTCCAAGCGAGGAAAACGCTGAGGGATGCTGCTCGACACATAGCAACCTTTCATACCAGAATGTACCTTAAGTGCACGATTTCAATAAGCTCGCGCAAAGATAGTAATCTCCTCTGCCGGTTTGCCGCACACAATACAAGCCCCACCCCCACCGGGCTGATCCGAAGGGATGCAGCGCGTCGTCGCTCTGGTGTCGTCTTTGACTTTATCCTCGCACGCAATATCCCCACACCACCAAGCACGGGCGAACCCTTGTGTCACCGCCTCCCGAAACGAATCGTAGTCGGACGGCTCTGATATGTTAGCGTCACGGAATTCGGTGGCACGAGCCAACAGACTATTCTGGATGTCGTTGAGCATATCGGAGACAACATCAGCTAGTCCTGCCAATGGAACAAACGATTTACCATCTCGTCCTGGTACATCGCGACGAGCAATCACTACCTGATCTTTTGCAATATCTCTGGGCCCAATCTCTATCCGTAACGGCACCCCCTTCAACTCCCATTCGTTGAACTTCCAGCCGGGAGAATATTCGTCGCGCTCATCTACCTTCAGTCGCACATCCGATCCTAACATGGCTTCAATCGTTTCGATCGCCTCCATGACCGTGCTTCGCTCGTCGTCCTTTCGGTAAATCGGCACGACCAGACCAACCCTTGGTCGTCACCATGAGCCATGATGATTGCGCCAACCATTCGTGTGCTCACACCCCAACTGGTCGTCCAACAGTATTGTTGCGTTCCATTCCCATCCTGATACTGAATATCGAAGGCTTTGGCAAAGTTCTGTCCGAGGTTGTGTGATGTGCCTGACTGCAGAGCGCGACAATCTCCCATCATAGCCTCAATGCTATAGGAAGCATCCGCGCCGGGAAACTTTTCGCTGTCGCTTTTACGACCAGGAATGACCGGGATTGCAGCATCGTTCACAGCGAAATCGGCGTACACATCCAGCATTCGCAACGTCTCTTCTTGGGCTTGTGTGTCCCTCCTGCCAGAGAAACTCCATCGTGCGGAGAAACAGACGCGTGCGTAACTCCCAACGCACAACGTTTGCCCATTGGTTAATCAGCACCGGCAGATCACGGTAGGACTGAATCCACTGGCTATACATGTATCCGATGACCGTTTCTGAGGTGGGACGCACGACTAGCGGATCTTCTAGTTTTTTGCCACCGCCGTGTGTAACAACCGCTAGCTCTGGCGCAAAACCTTCGACGTGCTGCGCTTCCTTCTCGATGAAACTCATCGGTACAAAGAGCGGAAAATAAGCGTTTTCGTGTCCCGTTTCCTTGAAGCGGCGATCCAACCCCGCCTTCACATTCTCCCAAAGTTCGTAGCCGTAGGGTCGAATAACCATACATCCACGCACTGGGGCGTAGTCCGCCAATTCCGCCTCCCGAATCACTTCGGTGTACCACTCTGAATAGTCCTCACTGCGCGGTGTGATTTTGTCTCTCATTTCCAGATTTGCTCCTCTTTAATTAGTAGAATATCATTCCTTATTTGACACAGACTGTTGGCATGGTCTCTTTAATGGTTGTCAAGTAATTCGCCAAATGCCCCTGTCTCATATCTTTGCCATGTTGACCCTTGAGGCTTCTAGTTCCCCGAAAGGATTCTGAAATTGAAAACCGGTTCTGCGCGTCTCACGAAAGTGCTCTAACCGCCTGATTGTAATTTCAGCGAAGATCGGGTCAATGTCAGATGTATAGCACACGCGCCCCAATCTTTCGCAGCCAATTAACGTCGTTCCTGAATGCGCGAAGATGTCCACAACCAAATCTTCCTCACGGCTACAGGCTCTGATAATCCGTTCAACTGCCTTCAGCGGTTTTTGGGCATAAGCACCGGGGACATTCTCTTCCATCCGATAAAAGACCTGCTGAATATCAACCCACACATTGCCGGGTCTGATATTATCGGATCGACTCCGCTCCAAGTTCTCCACTCGTTTCCCACCCACCGTTTTATAATAGCCGCGTAAAATTTTAGGTATATCGGTATAAACAACAGCGAAGTCGGGGTTGCCCTTCGTGTAGTAGAGTAACTCCTGTCTTATCGCCATCCAATTTTTCTGAGTGCCGTACCCCCTCTGGTTCCGCAGCGTAATGAAACTTCTCGCCTCTAGGTCCTCAAATTCCCGCATCATGACCATAAAATCGGGCAAAGGTTGGAAACTGTCTTTCTGATCTGCGCCCAACCATGCGTAGAAATGAGAGTTTTCATCCAATATGTCGATCGTATTTGCTACCCAGTTCCTAGAAAACTCCATATATTCAGCTAAATTTAGCTTATTCAGATTTTGGGTCGTTTTATTTCCGACACTCACATTGTAAGGTGGGTCGTTCACAGCTACCTTTGCCTTTTTGCCGCCCATTATTTTCGCTACCGCATCAGGACAGGTGGCATCTAACACTCCGACCTTGTGCCCTTGTAAGGGATCTTCCCAAACATCTCCGGGGTTGAGCCTACAATAGGGTAATAGCTCCTTCCGAATTTCGGTGTCAGAATCAAGCCTTGGCAAAGGTTCTGTAGCCATTATTTCTCCATTGTCGGTGTGGGCTTGAGTGGCTCGTAAACTACATCGGCTCTGTAACAATTCCCATGAACAATATGGCCTCTGTCTCAGCGTCATAAATGGCGAAAAAGAACGGACGGTCTACCCGGAATACTGGTGGTACAGATGTCACTCCCACAACAGCAGTGACAGCCGCCGCCTCCGTTCCCTCTTCGTTAACTTCCACGAAGGTTTTATGCGTTACTTCACTGATAAAAAGACTGGGGCCCATATTGCTAAAATCGGCACCGTCGCCAAAAGCGATTCCCATTCCTAGTGCCTCAAGTGTGTCGTTGAGTCCTACTTCGTATTCTAGTTTGAATCGGGGCAGCATCATAGTTTGCCTTCTATCCTGAAACTGTGATATCCACCCCTTCCAATTTTCCGCATTTAGATTGCCCAAAAATTTATTGAGGTTAGAATCCCGGTTGGGAAGGAAGATATACATACTCACTCGCCCATCGCCATACGGTAAGCTGGTTGCTTCAAAATTCTCGCCACGGAGGTATGGGTACTCCCCCTCTCGACGCATCATCTGTACCTGCTTCTCACTGCCATTTGTCAGATGAAAAACACCCGTTCGTGTCCTTGACTTATTGAACTCGTCCTGCCAGTTTCCCTTGAAATAGATAGCGTTAATCAAGAATAGCAGTGTTTGCGGGTTAATCCTATCAATGATTTTCTCAATCTTGCCATTCGTATTTGTCTTAACCCATTCGTTGATGGTTTCCGTCGCCTGCGGCGAGCTAAAATCGAGTGAGGCAATCTCCGCTCCAAAAAATACCCGATTTCGCTCCAAAAATTCAGGGTTAAAGTCAACACCCTGACGGGACCAGATTGAGTTTGCAATTGAGATTTCAACTTTGGGGTCAGGATTCTCAAGGCTGTTTCGTAATGCCTTATTGGAATTATTAATCGTTGAGAAATCCAACGCATCTATCTCTAGCACTTCTGCCATAGCGCGTTCTGTCTCTCCAACTGCGCCATTATAAGTCATGGTCAGCGCAATTGAGATGCTTAACGGAGAGATAAAAATATTCCCGCCGGGATCTCGTTCCCGCAGATCGTGAAGCAACTTGAACCCAAATCGTGTATTAGCCGAAGTAACGCTTGAAACGTCCGAATCCTCACTGGTTTCTAGGGCATCACCGATAATATCCCTTACAAAATCAATATCAAAACACCCCCACAGACACAACAAAGCTATGCCTATGGATCCAATAAGGATTAAGTGGTTTCGCTGTTTGCTCATTTTAGTTCTCACTCCTGTCTGTCAATGCTTCAATCCCGGGTAACCGTTTTCCTTCAAGAAATTCCAATGACGCGCCACCGCCTGTAGAGATATGTGTTATCCGATCTGCGACACCCGCTTGATGCACCGCAGCAACACAGTCCCCACCGCCAATGATGCTGACCGCTGCCGATTCAGCAACCCGCTGTGCAATTTCAAGTGTACCTTTTGCAAACTGCTCAAACTCATAGACCCCCAACGGACCATTCCAGATGACTGTTTTTGCCGTATCAACAATTTCACCAAATTTTGCAACAGTTTCGCTTCCGATATCAAAACCACTCCAACCATCAGGAATGTTCTTATTGGAGACAACTTGAAATTCGGTATTCGGATCAAACTCCCTACCGATGACATGGTCTTGTGGGAGATGGATGGTCAGATCCCGATCCGATGCTTTTCGCAACAACTCATTGGCTAAATCAAGCTTATCCATCTCCACAATTGAATCCCCAATTGATAGTCTTTTTGCTTTGAGGAATGTATATGCCATACCACCGCCGATGATGAGTTGATCGACCTTGTCAAGCAGGTTCTCAATCACGCCAATTTTATCCGAGATCTTTGCCCCACCAAGAATTGCAACAAAGGGGCGCTCCGGATCGTGAAGCACTTTGCCGAGATATTCAATTTCCTTTTCCATCAGCAAACCCGCAGCGCACTGATCGAAATAGTGTGTTACCCCTTCGGTTGAAGCGTGGGCGCGATGTGCTGCACCAAAAGCATCGTTAATATAGAGGTCAGCGAGAGATGCAAGTTTTCGCGCAAATTCCGGGACATTTTTCGCTTCTGCTTCGTAGAAGCGGACGTTTTCGAGCAGCAACACATCACCTGCACGGAGTTCGGAAACTACCCCTTCAACCTCTACCCCAATGCAATCAACGATATGCTTGACCCGTTGACCCAACAGTTTACTAAGTGCTACCGCGAGCGGTTCTGTGGAAAAATGAGGATCGAAGCCTTTGGGGCGTCCAAGATGCGTAATTAAGATAATTTTTGCACCACCCCGGATAAGTTCCAAAATCGTCGGTAGGGCTGCACGGATGCGTGTATTATCGGCGATGCGTTTCCCATCCATCGGCACATTGAAATCGACACGCACTAGAACCCGCTTGCCATTGACATCTAAGTCGCGTAGTCCGAGTTTATTTGTCATAGATCCTCCCATCAAAAACTGATGGGTTCACTGTGCCACCGCTTGCACCGCTTTCTGCGCTGCCTCCGAAAGCCCATCCGCAGCGATCAGGTTCAAACCAGAATCAGCGAGAATCTGTTTCCCCAACTCTACATTCGTCCCTTCCAAACGTACAACCAACGGAACTGTCAAGTCTACCTGCTTAACTGCCTCAATAATCCCGTTCGCAATCACGTCGCACTGCATGATACCGCCGAAGATGTTGACAAGGACCACCTGCACTTTTTCGTCTGCGAGGATGAGACGGAAAGCGTGCGTAACGGTTTCCGTCGTTGCTCCCCCACCGACATCAAGGAAATTTGCGGGTTCGCCACCGTGCAGCTGGATGAGATCCATCGTTGCCATCGCAAGTCCCGCTCCGTTGACCATGCACCCAATATTCCCGTCAAGGCTGATATAACTCAAACCCGATTCTCCCGCTTCAAGTTCACGGGCATCCTCTTCGTTAGGATCGCGCATTGCGCTAACTTCCTCGTGCTGCCAAAGTGCATTGTCATCGAAGTTGAGTTTGGCATCAAGAGCGACGATATCCTGACCGTCATCGGTCTTTGTGATAGCGAGTGGGTTAATCTCGGCGAGTGAGCAATCGGAATCGACAAAGGCGTTATACAAACCGATCATCAAATCAGCAGCCTTGTTGACCAATTCGCGCGGGATATTCAAGTCGTATGCGAGTTTCCGCGCCTGAAAAGGAGGCAAGCCGATAGCTGGATCGATGGTTTGCTGGAGAATCTTCTCGGGACGGGCCGCAGCGACTTCTTCGATGTCCACGCCGCCCTCCTCGCTGCCCATTATGACGAGTCTCGAGTCGGTGCGATCAATTACCATCCCGAGGTAAAGTTCTCTCTCAATATCACTAGCTTCAGCGACTAGTACCTTGCGGACCAGCTTCCCTTCGGGGCCCGTCTGAGGGGTAACTAGCTGCATATCGAGAATTGCTTCAGCATGTTGCCTAACCTCTTCAGCACTTTTCGCTAGTTTAACTCCGCCACCTTTGCCCCGTCCACCCGCGTGGATCTGCGCTTTGACGATATACAGTGGGCAATCCAGTTTGCGAGCAATCGCTTCAGCCTCATCAGCGGTTGATGCTACCTCACCGCGTTGAACGTTAACCCCGTGCGCTTCTAGGATCTGTTTTGCTTGATATTCGTGTACGTTCACTTATCTTCTCCGAGGTAATAGTTATAAATAAAAAAACGTGACTTTTTACGCATTGCGTCTCAAATGCGATACATGCTTGCCCTGTGGAGGCTCAAAATCTTTCGCATGTTCACCGATATAATGACAGATAAAACTCCGTCGCCATCGGTCCTGCGTTTCGTTCATGTAGGAGCCATGGATGGTCTTGCCGTCGAAGAACAGTGCGTCCCCCGGCTCCATATCAACATAAAACTCTTCAACGCCCTCCGGCATCACCGACTGTACATCAGTGAACGAAATTGCCGTATTTGCAGCCTCTACCTGTAGCAAGCCTCGTTTATGTGAGCCCGGGACAACTACCATCTGTCCCACAGATTTGTCCGATGCGTCTAACGCAATCCACACACCAATCAACGGTTCAGTAGTAATGTACTGCTCATCCTGATGGAGTGCCTGCCCTCTGCCGCCCGGTGGCTTAAAATACAGCATCGTCTGCCGAAGCACGGGCTTATCGTCAATCAGTTGCTCGACAAGTGCTAACATCGTCTCCTGCATTGCCCATTCTTCGGTCAATGTATCCCAATTGTGCATATTAATCATTCGAGGATACTGGTGATTTGAATCCTCTGGGTGATCTGTTGTACCGCCACTATCTCCTGCTTTCGGTCCCTCAGCACGTCGCTCCATATAGTGCTGGATCATCTGCCGTGCTGTTGCCGGATCAAAAAGCCCCGGCACCACAAGGAAACCAGCTTCTCTGTATTGATGAATTTGTGCATCGCTTAAACGCATTGTTATATCTCCGCAAGAATTGACTGAAACGGGTTAAATTGAAAACGCTTCTGATAACTGATCTATGGTGACGCTAGTTGCTAGGTGTGTATGGTGCTATAAAATTGACCCTCTATACCCGTAGGTTGGGCATCTTGCCCGATCCTCTTAATCTATGTAATGCCGGTAGATAGCCTGTAGGTCGAGATTCACATCTCGACACCCGAATGTCAACAGAACCTAGCCGTTGAAAATCCATGAGGTTTTCGCTAAAGTTGAGGAACTTAACTTCTCGCTCCGAAGGAGCGATATGTCTATAGGATGTCAATATCTCAAATATCCGCGCTCCAGAGGAGCGCAATGTGTATCGCAAGACTAAAAATCTTCGCTCATGTTAAGAATTAGTGCAACAGTGCCGACTTGCATCGAAAATCGTAGATGAGGTATATTGCCCTGCTCTCAATGTTTTCACCGTAATTGCACCCTGTTTTTAAATGAGTCTTTCCTGAATGTGGTTTAAGGTTACACCCGTTTTGACTTCAGCCATTTGATCCTCTCTGAGTCTTTTGTGGGCAAATTTCTACGTCACAAACAGTGGCTTCAGATATGCTATCGACTCCTCCGCAACCCGCTGGACTTCAGCAAGCGGCGTATCCGTCCCACCCTGTGTGCCAACGATCTCCAGCGTTACATAAGGCACATGATCAATTGTGTTCATGACAGCAGCGAGCGCAGGAAGGTTAAGACTGCCTTTGCCGGGAATCTGTGTCTCAACGGGACCTATCGGTCCCTCACGACTCTCACGGTTGTCACGGATACGCAGCGTTGTAATGTGATCGTTCAGCTGCTGGAGCGATTCCACTGGATCTTCGGCAGCCTCTGTGCGCCAAATGTGGCTCGCATCGAAGTTAATCCCTACCCATTCACGATCGACCTCCCGCATCAATCGTAGCGCCGTTTTAGTTGAATACACCGCGTTATTGACGTGCGGCTTCAGGCTCAGCTTAATGCCAGCCTGTGAGGTTCGAGCAGCAGTTGCATTAACTAAATCCACCACCTGCTTGAAACTCACTTCATCATCGGACATGCCACCTGCGCCCTCGGCGATTGCCGGCGCACCAACCTGCTGCGCAGCTTCTATCACTGCGTCAAAATCAGGGCTATCCATCCCAATCCCACCGGTCCCCGCGATTGATTCTATTGTCAAACCGTGCGAAGTGGCTTGCGCTTTGATCCCTTCGTAGTATGAAGCCGTTTTGCCAATTTCGAGATGCGGTGCCATCCCGGGACGAGCACAGAGTTCAATTGCTTTATATCCGGCTTTCGCAATGCCTTCGAGTGCCTGTCCTATACTAAACCCACCGTATAAAATTGTGCTACATCCCAGATCTTTCATATATGCTGCCTCAAGTCAGATGTGTTATTCCGATCAAAAATATGTTATACTTTACCTTAACTCTGCCAGATGGGTCAAGTGAAAATACCCGATGGAACGGTAAATTTCCGATTGACAATTTCGATGAGAGATGGTATCTTGAACATGGTAAACTTAAACATCTTATGATTGGCATCGCATCAATTTATATCTATGGAGGTTAATATCAATGAGAATGCACATCGGCGGCGAATGGGTAGACAAGCCGCAGAAAATCGAAGTTCTGAACCCTTATGATGGTTCCGTTGTTGACACCATTCCCAGAGGTGATCACGATGATGTCGAAACCGCACTCAAAACCGCTGAGCGTGGCGCAGAGATCATGGCGAAAATGACCGGCTACGAGCGTTATGAAATTATTCACAAGGTTTCCGAGTTGATGGCAGAGCGTGTGGATGAGCTCGCTCGAATCATTACATTGGAAGAGGGAAAAATCCTCGCAGAAGCAACGATAGAGGCAGGTCGCGCATCCGAAATTATCGCACTCTCCGCGGAAGAAGCCAAGCGGCTTTACGGCGAGGTCATCCCGCTTGAAGGGGGACCTGGTGTTAAGGGTAAATTAGGCTTTACGGTACGAGTGCCCTGTGGTATCGTTGTTGGGATTAGCCCATTTAACTTCCCGCTGCACCTCGTTTGTCACAAAGTGGGTCCCGCACTTGCGGCAGGAAACGCAATTATCGTTAAGCCTGCGACAGACACACCGTTGTCGGCACTGAAACTGGTCGAGCTTTTCCTTGAAGCGGGGACTCCACCGGAAGCGATCCAATGTTTGACTGGATCAGGCAGCGTGATTGGCGATGGACTTTGTGCCGATCGACGCGTCCGGAAAATTACCTTCACCGGCAGCCGTGACATTGGAGAACGCATCTGCCACACTGCTGGGCTCAAGCGTGTAACGATGGAACTCGGATCTAACTCTCCGCTGATCGTCATGCCGGATGCGGATCCAGAGAAGGTCGCAGCGGCTGCAGCAGCCTCCGGTTATTCCAATGCAGGACAGGTCTGCATCTCAACGCAAAGAGTCATTGCCCACGAAGGTATCTACGGCGATTTTCTCGATGCTTTCAAATCAACCGTTGAAGGTATCTCAACAGGAGATCCCCTTGATGAACCGACTAAGATGGGACCAATGATTCGTGAAGATGATGCCGTCCGTGTTAGCGAATGGGTAGATGAAGCGGTCAGTGATGGTGCTGAACTCCTCACCGGTGGTGAAAGAAATGGGCAGATCTACGCACCGACACTCGTTGCCAACGTCAAGCCAGAGATGAAAATCTCATACGACGAAATCTTCGGACCAGTTGTCGGTGTATCGAAGGTTTCAAACATCGACGATGCTATCGCCCTCGCTAATGACACCAACTACGGCTTGAGCGCGGCGATATTCACCGAAAACATCGATTGGGCGATGCGGTTCGTGCGTGAAGTTGACTCCGGCAACCTCATGGTCAACTGGGGAACACAATGGCGTGCAGACCTCATGCCCTATGGTGGCCTGAAGGAGAGCGGCATGGGCAAAGAGGGACCGAAATACGCTGTAGAGGAGATGACTGAGACGAAGATGGCTATCTTCCATCTGAGTGAATAAGATGTGAAAGATGCCATACTTCTCCTGATGCGTTAGTGCAGTGCGGCGGGGAGGTGTCGAAAGACAACCCCGCCGTCAACTGCAATAACTCTGTCTGCCGACCCAGTTCACTAGCCGTGTGTGCCGACCAATAACTAAAAAGCTGCATTTTAATCTTCTTTCTCTATCGGTTTCTGCTTCTTAAGCAGTCATCGACTTCCCTCATTAAATTATCGTTTGCTCCCCGCATTTTTCTGGGTTCCTTCAGAAGAAATCAGATAACATTCCTCCCCATGAATAGCAACCTTGACAATCTTCGCCAAACAATCGAAACTATTCTGCGTTGTAATCTCTCTGAGACAACCGGCATTTCAGATAAAGCGGAAACCGAGAAACTAGTCCACCGATTCCTTCACGCTGTCTCAAATCAAATCGGCCATCAATCGGATCAAACCCACCAAGATTCAGACCAACTTTCCCGCAAAATTGACCCACAGTGGGTTATACTCGCAGCTGGGAAAGGGACTCGCATTGATCCGTCCAGCCGTCTGAACAAAAACTTAGACCTGTGGTTCGGTGAGCGGAATACCTTGCAACTGTCCCGAAGCTACCTACCGGGAAGTCGTCCGCATATCATTGTTGTCAACGCCCAAATGGCAGCCCGTGTGGCGAAAACGGATATCCCTTTAAGTGGTGTCATCCCTCCTTCAGCGCTTGATCCAGAAGAGACCAACCAACTGTTCGGACCAGACGCCATCCTGTGTGTACAACCTGAGCACCCTTACGGCACAGGAGCTGCGCTACGGGTCGCGTTGTCGATAATCTCCGAATCCGATGCAGAATGTCTCGGCGTTGCCTTTGGCGATGAGCCGTTTTTGAATCAAGCCATCTTCGTAGGCACACTCCTGTCACACTTTGCTGTCAGTGCAGATGTTACCCTTTGTGGCAAAATTCCTGACACCGTAGTTGATAAAGGCGGATTATTCTTTGACGATGAAGGTGAGTTCATAGGCACAAAAGAGTGGTACGACATGACCAACACGGAAAAAGAGACGATGTGGCAGCGCTGGGAGCGCGGGGAAGCCTACACCAACACCGGTATCACCCTAATCCGCCGTGATGCAGCGCTCGCCCGGATGAATCGTCTGCAACCCCACGGTGACAAGTCCGAGCTCCACCATGCCGATCTCATCCGCCACTGCTACGAAGATGGTTTGAAAACCAACGCCTATATCCATCGGGGCGAAATTATCTCTGGCATTAACCGTTGGTCAAACGTCCTTACTGGCGAGGAACACCTGTTTGCGGAGACCAAGAAAAAACTGGTACAGAGAAGGGTTAGGGTTGATCCGGCAGCACAGATCACATTGGCGACAGATAATATCAAAATCGGTCACGGCTGCTACCTTCTGGGACGTGTGCATCTTGGCGATGGGGTACAGATTGGGAACTACTGTCGTCTCGAAAATGTTGTGTTGATAGGAAATACCATCGTTGGCGACCGCGTTGGCTTAAAAGACGTGACCGCAACGGACACAGTTTTTCAATCCAACCCGCTTTCAACCGAAGTTGCCGCGCCGATTACTGGCTTAGCCGTCGGCAGCTGTATCGAAAGCAGTCAATTTGACTGTGTGAAAGTTGGGAGAGGGGCAAACTTCAAATCCGTTACTGCAAGGGCAATAGTGCTTCCATCAGAACTCTCCATAAGAGACAAACAGTTAGGCGTTCCCTCCAAACCCACCAGTCACCCATTACGCAGCACACCATACGCTTCAAATCAGATTTCTCAGACCCTCTTGGATCAGCTGGTCCTACCGGGCTATAACCCCGGCGTATTCACTCTCGGTGAAAAGCGTTGGTTGCCGGATTGGGAAAACATCCGCCAGCACGTCAGATCGCATTCGGAACACGAACTGATTGAACGTGCCACCCGGGACCCGACATTACGTCAAACTGCAATAAACGCCGTTGGGGAACTACTAGAGCTACGACAAGCTAACGGTGCACATGTTATTGACGATCTGACCCCCGAAGAACTTTGGGGAAGTATCTTCAAGGCTGTTATGCTCTGCACAGGCAACCCCAATCCATATCGCAGGGACAAACGCAACGCAAGGCAAACAGCGATTAACTTGCTCGCCCAATTTCCAAATTGCGATTGGTTGGAAC
This sequence comes from Candidatus Poribacteria bacterium, assembly GCA_021295755.1. NCBI lineage: Bacteria > Candidatus Poribacteria > Candidatus Poribacteria bacterium. Next base: position 15,181 of record JAGWBT010000090.1, on the reverse strand, counting down.
GGTTGAAACTGGTTATTGCAGCTAATATCATTGATTACAGCAGTGCAAGGGTCGTGGCAAAACTTCGGGAGACTCCAGATTACTTCAGCCTTGTATTGCAGGAGGCGATTCATGCCTCCTTGGCGATTGATTGTTTTGGTCAGTTCCGGTCAACGATCCTTGAAGATAAACCGAAAAGGCTCCTCTGGCTCATTGATAACGATGGTGAGTCGGTCTTCGATCTATGGCTTATAGAAGCTATTGCCGAGCACGGGCATCAAATTACGGTTGTTGGCAAAGCGGAACCCGCAACTAACGATGCGACGCTCGATGATCTACGAGATCTTACTACACATCCGCATTTTCACAAACTCAGAGAGCAAATCACTGTTGGTGATGTGCATCTGATTTCGTCAGGCTCAAATACCGTCGGAACCAATCTCTATCAAGGGACAGGAGAATTTGCGAACGCACTCCTCGACGCGGATTTGGTTATTTCAAAAGGACAGGGGAATCTCTTTACGACGTTGGGCTTAAAAAAGGACACATTCTATCTACTACTCTCCAAAGGGGTAACAGCGGAGCGTTTGACCGGGGTTGTCCCAGACCCAAGTCAGGTAATTGATGGGTTGATTTTGGCGTATGTACCGGGCGGAACACGGCTGGATCGGACGCTCAAGGAATTTTGTGTTTCACAGGAATCTGTTTTTGATTGACAACATCATATTTTTGTTTATAATAAAAGAAATTTGCAGACATTTCAAAGCTTCTGTTAATGCACTTGCTTGTTACAAATTCCTAGGAGGATCCTATGGCAACTAAAATATTTCCACCAGAAAATACAAATTATCCAATCTCCAATGCGCACATAAGCAGCATGGAGCAATATCAAAAGATGTACGATGAATCAGTGGCGGATCCAGAGGGTTTCTGGGCAAATGTCGCTGAACGCATTACATGGTATAAGAAGTGGGACACCATTCGAGAATATGACTTCGTGAACGCCAACATCAAATGGTTTGATGGCGGAAAGTTGAACGCCTGCTACAATTGTCTTGACCGACATGTAGAAGCAGGGCACGGTGACGCGACCGCGATCATCTGGGAAGGCAACAGTCCCGACGAGGACAAGAACTTCACCTACAGCGAATTATTGGCGCAGGTCAAACNGTCCGTAAGGGTGACCGTGTCTGTATCTATCTGCAAATGGTGCCAGAGTTGACGATTGCGATGTTAGCATGTGCGCGTATCGGCGCTGTCCATTCTGTCGTGTTTGGCGCGTTTTCAGCCGATTCTCTGCGTGACCGAATCAATGACTCACAGTGCAAATTGCTAATTACGCAAGATACTGCATTCCGTGGCGATCGCAGCGGCATCCCGATGAAAGCTAACGGCGATGCAGCGGTGCTAGAATGCCCATCAATTACAGGCGTTATCGTTGTCCGCCGTACCGGTGATCCCGTTGATTTCGATGAATCACGAGACGTATGGTGGCACGAAGCGATGGCAACCGCTGACGATGAATGTCCACCGGAGGAAATGGACGCCGAAGATCCGCTGTTCATTCTTTATACTTCTGGTTCAACAGGCCAGCCAAAAGGTGTGCTTCACACAACCGGCGGCTATCTCGTTTATACATCGTTCACCCACGAGATGGTTTTCGACTATCATGAGGGCGATGTCTACTTCTGTGCAGCTGACATCGGTTGGATCACAGGGCATTCTTACATCGTATATGGTCCGCTTTCAAACCGCGCGATTACCCTCATGTTTGAAAGCATCCCAACATATCCCGATTTCGGGCGTTACTGGCAGGTAATCGACAAGCACCAAGTCAATCTCTTTTATACCGCACCAACCGCCTTGCGTGCCTTGATGAAAGAGGGTAATGACTGGGTTACGAAACATAGCCGGTCCACCCTGAGACTGCTTGGGACCGTCGGTGAACCGATCAAAGAACCTGAATGGCTCTGGTATTACAACATCGTCGGGGACGGGCGATGCCCGATCGTTGATACGTGGTGGCAAACAGAGACGGGCGGCATCTTGATGACACCGTTACCGGGATCTACACCACTCAAACCCGGTTCCGCGACCTTGCCCTTCTTCGGAATTGAACCTATCATTCTAGATGAAGAAGGAAAAGAGGTTGAGGGCAATCCGGCACGCGGATACCTGTGTATGAAAACTGCGTGGCCCGGCATAATGCGAACTGTCTACGGGAACCATGAACGCTTCCGCGAAACCTATTTCGATCGATTTCCCGGCTACTACATGACCGGCGACGGCACATTGCGTGACGAAGACGGTTATTACTGGATTACCGGGCGCGTTGACGACGTGCTGAATATCTCCGGACACCGCTTGGGTACAGCCGAAGTCGAGGGAGCTATCGGGCAGCACGAAACGGTCGCTGAAGCAGCCGTCGTCGGCTACCCGCACGAGATTAAGGGACAGGGTATCTACGCCTATGTCACACTGATGAGTGGTGTCTCTCCTTCTGAGGATATCGAAACCGGTATCAAGGGTGTGGTACGTCAACATATTGGTCCCCATGCGACTCCCGACAAGATTCAGTTTGCGCCTGCACTCCCCAAAACCCGCTCCGGGAAAATTATGCGGCGCATCCTCCGGAAAATCGCTGAAGGAGAACTTGATGATCTCGGAGATACCTCAACGCTTGCCGAGCCAGCAGTTGTCGATTCGCTCGTCGAGGGGCGGAAATAGCAAGAAAGGTTATTGACTGATTGAGGAGGAACGCGATTTGGCATCTGCACAGAAAATTGTAGACGAGTTGAAAAAATGGAACATAAGCCATGCGATCGGCTTGCCCGATAACGGCACTGCCCAAATCTTCAAGCGACTTCACGAAGACCCCGATGTTGATGTCATCACGGTCAGTCGCGAAGGCGAAGCGTTTGCCATCGCATCAGGATTATACGTTGGTGGAAAATGTCCTGTAATCATCATCCAGAATACCGGTTTTCTGGAATCTGGAGATGCCGTTCGAGGTACGGTCTTTAATATGGAAGTCCCCGTGGTATCGCTGATTGGCTATCGTGGGCATCAGACCATGCAACCCGATGCCCCGCGTGTCGACACCGCCGCGACCTTCCTTGAACCGACGCTCAAGGCGTGGGGGTTGCCATACAACACCATTGAAACCGATGATGACATTCCCTATATCAGCGAGGCGTTCAAAAAGGCTCAAGAGACATCAATGCCAACGGCTGTTCTTATTGTTGGTATCTCCACATAAGGATTGAGGTCGGTTCGCTTGTGTTCTATCACGAATGGGTGGGTGACAGAAAACAACTGGGATGATTGTCGGGGCAGTTAGCGATTGGCGCGTCGTTATTATCCCAGAAATGTCCGTATATCCTAGTCCTAGTGTGGCATTTTTGCAACGGTGGTGTAGCACAGTTTCGACAATCTTCCTATGAGTAGGCATTCCTTTTGGACTCAAGGTGCATGTCGAAAGCAGATGCGGAGTTGCCATGAGAGGGTGCTTTCCGAAAAATCCGGTTCTTCCGTCATTTCTTCAAGCCATTCGACATAGCGGTGGCATCTTAATTGCACGTAATCACTAAACCAAGTGAATTTCGCTTGGTGCTGATTCGTGCTAAATTGTACCTTGCTTCATTGAGGTCTCAACAGAAACTTGTGACAAAAATTTCATGCCTCGCTTCCTGAAGGTCAAACATAGGGGGAGAATATCCAAGAGGATACAACTTTATCATGAAGATTGAACGCCCGTACTCATATCGCCTGTCCACACTAGCATATAAATTTTTCGTCGCCGTGATAGTTCTGTGTATGCTGATTCTACTTGCACCTAGCAGCTTTGCCGCGCCAAAGCGGGTCGTTGTTCTATACTTTGAAGATCATAGTCGCTTCGATCATCCGACGGGCTGTGGTTGTATCCCCACGGGCCCCTTCAGCGGACTGTTCGGTGGACGCAACCACCATAAAAAATGGTATCTGAAGGAAGGGTTTACGGAATTACTCAACCGAAAACTAGAGCAATCCGAGGTATACGAACCGGTCAGCCAAGATGAAATGCTGGATGCAATGGCGGAGTTGGGATTATCTAGGAAGGCACTATCTGACCCGGAAAAACGAGCACAGTTGGCAAAAACACTTAAGGTGCAGGCACTGGTCATCGGCGATATACGCAAGTTCAACCAAGAGCGCGTGAAGGCGAACGCTGGACGCTTGATCAGACAAGGTGGGGCGGGACAAGGTGCAACAGCTAGTTATGTTGGTGGCGTGCAGTTAAGGGGAAGTCTTTACATCGTCTCTATCCAGCTTGAGATGCAATTCTTCGGTACATCGGGTACTGAAATTGACAACCCTAAAATCGCAGCCCGAAAACAACACCAGCTTGGCGGATTGAACATTGGCCCCCTTGATACGGTCGTGACCGAACAGGGCACAGAATTGCAATTCGGACAGTCGCCGGGGCTTAAAAGGAAGCCTCGTCCGATCGTCGCGCCTTCTGAATTGAACAGGATTGAATTTGGGAGTGAGCGATACACTAAAACCCTGTTTGGTATGGCAACGGACGATGCTTTGCATAAGATAGTCCTCGCTTTGCGTGAAAACATCGGTCCCGCATTGCCCGGCTCGGAGGCAGTGGCACAGAATAATTTGAGTAAAGCCGGACAGCTTTCGCCTCAGCCAAGCGTGATACAAGGATCAATCGTTTATGTTGATACAGAGGACCCTGAAAATACGTATATTAACGTCGGTTCCGACAAAGGCGCGGTGGCTAATCTGCTACTAAAAGTATATACGATTGAATCGCTGACCGATCCAGACACAGGTGAACTACTTGGGGTTATTCCAAAACAGGTGGGGGTCATCAAGGTGGTTGAGGTTCAAACCGATCGGCTCTCTAGGGTGGAGATTATTGAGGGGTTCGGTACAATAAAAAAAGGAGATCGGGTTAAACAGGAAACAGCTACGCAACCAGAGTCTGAGTAGTAAACTCACGCTGCACAATGGGGCTATCAATCCCTCCGGACGCGATAATGCAGAAAAAACTCATTACCCACAGTGTGGTAGTCCGCTAGTTCAACGTCGACAATATCAAGGAAATCGAACCCATCTCCCTCAACACTTGTCGTTACATCTCGTCCGCCGATAATTTTTGGGCATAAAGTGAGATATATCTCGTCGATTAATCCTGCTTGGAATACGTCAAAATTTACCTGCCCACCTCCTTCTATCAACAGCTGCTCGACTTGATACACTTCGCCCAGGATCTCAACCACACGCCGAAAATTGACTGTCGTTTCACCGACACAGTGAACCTCTGCCACCTGTTGCAACGATGCGAGCCGGTTGGCAGGAATACGTTCCGTTGTAAAGACCAGCGCAGGTGCCCCATTAGGTTGGAACATTCGAGCGGTCTCAGGAACATTCCCGCTGCCGCTCACAACGACTTTGATTGGATTAGAGGCGAGACCGCGTTGGATACGTAGTTCTTTGTACTTACCATGTTCAGTAAATGTTGGATCATCGGCGATGATTGTGCCTGCCCCAACAAGAATTGCATCAGCATGGCTCCGAACTTCCCTAAGCCGAATCGCATCCGCCTCGCTTGCAAATCGAGGACCCGCACCGTCCCGTGTAGAGATCTTCCCGTCGAGACTCACCGCCATGATCAGGGACGCGTGTGGCTTCATCGCCTACTGCCCTCTTGAGCTTTGACCAGAATTTCCATGAACGAGTCACGCCAGCTAGGCGTCAGCGCGGGAAGGCTTGCCGCCTTCTCAGTGGCTTCCGTGTTAGCATTGTCGAAATGGCGTAAGTGGACAATCTCTTTCACAGTCATCTGCCCCTCTCCAACTTTTGTCCGCTCGATAGCATCGCCGGCACCCACTTCACCCTCTTCCAACACACGCACGTAAAATCCTACCCGCTCGCTTGCCAAAAACGGTTTAACAATCCGCGGGTTCCTCATTTTGATGCCAAGTTTGAAGCAAGGAACACGCGGTTGAGATACCTCGACTAGTGCCTCACCTACCCGAAAAACGTCTCCGATATGCACCGTTTCCTCTAACAGACCTTCCACCGTCAAGTTTTCACCAAACTGTCCGTAGGTCAAATCCTTTCTGCCCAATTCGTGTTTCCAATAGTCGTAATGCTCCATTGGATAGACGTAGACAGCTTTGTGGACACCGCCATGAACGCTCGGATCACCCTGCCCATCGCCATCAAGGTTCAATCGCCGCATCATCGTCCGACCAGATACAGGCTCCTTGAAAATCCCTGTTTTGATACGTTTGCCGTTATACGACACTTCCTTCGGTTGCGATACATTCACTGAAAGTAGCTTCATCATTTTAGTCTCCTACATTATTACCCGTGGATGCGCACCTGTGAACTCCCATTCCCCATTTTTTGCACGGCGATTCGGACGGGAATACGGCGCGTCAACTCTCCAATATGACTGATAAGAAAGATGCTGCGTCCTTGCATCTGTAGCCCTTCAAGTGCAGCGATGGCAACATCAAGCGTTTCGGAATCAAGGGTCCCAAACCCCTCGTCAAGAAAGAGCGAGTGAATCTGGGAGCGACCACGACTGAGTTCAGATAGCGCAAGCGCCAAGGCCAGACTCGTCAGGAACGATTCACCACCGGAGAGCGTTTCGACAGGGCGTTCCTCATTGGCGTTCCACCTATCGACGATGGTGAGTTTGCCGATACCTTCAACCTTGAGTTGGTAACGCTCTGAAGTCAAGTATTCCAACTGTGTATTGGCAATACGGCTGACTTGCTTAAACATAATATCCAACGCAAAATCGCGTAAGTCATTGGCGGGAATTGTATCCTGCAACCTACTCCATCGGCCCAATTCGTCATAGGCTGTCCGAATTTCATCATCAAGAGCCTCACGCTTGGAGAGGGCATCTGTCAGATCGGCGATTCTTCTCTCTTGTGCCCAGATATCTCGCTGTGCTTCTTGAATTTGCGCTTCAATTTCTTTAGCCTCTGCTGTAATTCGCTCTAGCACCTGTGGATCAAACGGGGTTTTCTCAAATTGGGCCCGCAACTTGGCAATTTTTTCTTCAAGTAGATGTTTTTCTTGGGTAAAGTCATTTATCTCTTTTTGGATCTGTTGTATCTCCGAGTCATCCCGGAACGCACTATCATGTGCCTGTGGCGAGTCAAATCCTACGCTGCTTAACTTATCAAAGTAAGCAGCGCGCGCTGTTTCAAAGTTTTCATCACACTCTGCTTGCCTGCTTTGGTAGATCCGGTGATTCGTTTGCTTGTCGGTGCGTTGATCTCGACCTTCTTGTAATTTCTGGGCCGCTTCTTCACACTGGTCCGCTATTACTTTAATCGTTGCGCGCAACCCTTCGATAGCAGCGTCAATCTTCTCTTCGGTTGTCAATCCGCCAGTTTTGTCACGGGCAGCGTCCAAAAAGCCATCCCTTTCGCTTCGATAGCCTTCGATTTCGGCTTGCAACTCTTTGTGGCGTTCTTCTACACTTTCAAATTTACGTTGGTTTGCCCCGAGACCGACATTAAGTAAATCAAGTTGATTTTTTTTCGCGCTAAGTTCCTGCTCACGTGCTGCTACAGCTTCGATCTTATCAGCAAATTGATTGACAGCATCTTCTATACCGATTCCGTGGAAAGCGTCAGGCAATAATTCCCACAAACGAGTTCCACTGTTCTCAATGTCTGTTGTTAAACCCTCAATCTCAACGGTTATGGCAGCCAACTTCTGACGGTTGTCCCCCAACAAGTTGCTTTCTCGCGCAATATCTCTCTCACAGGTTGTAAGTTTTTCAGAGACTTCTTTGAGTTTATATGATGCTTCGTTGTAAGCACTGCCAGCATTACCGAGGTTATTGATTGCAGTATCGGCTTCATTAATTTTTTCTTCAACCCACTCGGCTGAAATGTCTGCCGTTTCGTAAAGTGTTTGCCATTGCTTCCGGGCGGATTTGATTTTGTCCTTCAGGCTCTCTATCTCCGTTATACATGCGTCAACTTGTGCTGCGATGTTCGTTTTATCCTGTTGGAAACGCACCTGCTCTTGTTCCAACTGTTTGTTCTGTTCTTGTGCCTCCCGTACTTCTGTTTCGGCAGCATCTAAGGCGTTCTGTGCAATTTCGAGTTGTTCTTCGCTGTCAAGTTCAACTTCATCAGCACAAGGGTGTTCCGTAGCCCCACAAACACGACACGGCTGCCCTGGCTCAAGCTGCCGCCGAAGCTGATTGATAGGATTCGCCAAGAGTGCCAATTCTTTCTCCGCTTCCAACCGGGTGACTTCAGCCGCCGCACGTTTGCACAGATGAAATTGAACCTCTAATTTCTTCTTAACGTCATTAAGTGATCCATCAAGTGTGGCAATGCGTTCCTGTAATTCTGCTGCATCGCGTTGCTTGTCACGTAGTCGGTCATGAGAAATTTCATAANNCTGTTTTCTCCGGTTTTGCCAGTCTTCAAGGTTACCGCTTACTTGGGATGCTTGTAATTCTGTATCAGCCTTTGCAAGTGCAGCCGCTGCGTTCTCCTTTTCCGTAAGGAGTTTCTTTCGATTCTCGGATAGTTTTTTTAATTCTCCCTCTGACATGCCTATCTCTGAGGTGTGCTCTGATTGGCTATTCGATTTGTCTGTATGCTGTTGTCGTTGTGAACGGAGTTCTACTAGAAGTTCTTTCGCTTGGGTGAGACGCGGTTGCCGATCTGAAGGAAGGGGGTTTTCTGTCAAGAAGGTTTCTGCTTCGTGAATATCTTCTTCCAGTGTGGCTTGCTCCTGACGTTTATCAGCTAACTCGGTTGAAAGGGCATCAATCTGTTCCTCCAGCTGCTGCAAACGAGGCTCTCGCTCTTTGACCAACTGAAATTGGGTTTGCGCGCGCTCCACATCAGATTTTGCCTCCCTGTACGCCTCGGTTTTTTGCTCTCCTGCGGCTTTCTCTATTTGATATGCCTCATCTTTTTCGTCAAAGTCGGCTTGATTTTCATCAAATTGCTCCTGCGCCTCTGTAAGTTCCATTTTAGCCTGACGAAGTGCCGTCTCCGCTTTTTCGAGTTCCGATTTTGCAATATCAAATGCCTGTTTTTCAGGAAGCAGGCGATTCGCGCGCTCTGCACATTCTCGCTCTGTTTTGAGTGCCTCAATCATCGGACCTTGATTCAAGAGTGCCTCTTGGCGTTCTTCTGAAGTCTGAAGTTCCGCAAAATCCTCCGTACGCTTTTTTTCTCGCTCTTTCTCCTTCTGAATTTTCTCGTTTTTCATGCTTAACGTGTTGGTTGAGGCATGTAAGTTGCCGAGTTCAGCTTTGACCACGACGAGTTGCTCATGAGAGGCTTCTGGGATGGTATTCAGTTTATTTAAGACATCGACCTGTTCTTCTTTAACCGATCGTACTTTTTCGTTTAACGATTTTTTTAATTCTTCGTAGATGTCAACGCCGGCGGTGGCTTCTAAAATTGTCCGTCTCTCTTCGTCCTTCGCTTTCAAGAATGCTGCAAACTCTCCTTGTGCTAACATCACAGACCGCTTAAACGCGTCAAAATCAAGTCCCAAGATATCGGTTATCTCTTCGCTGATTGTATTTTTACTGGCACCAAGGGTTTTACCTCGTGCGGATAGTCTATCGCTAATTAGTTTGCCATCCTCAGTAGAAAGCAACCGTCCGTTTGGAGAACTTTTACGTCTTAGGCTCCACTCAGCAAGGTAACGGATGCCATTTGCCACAAAATGCACCTCGGCATGGCAATCGGTTTCACCGTGGCTGAGGAGATGGCTCGGATTTTGGCTTCCAACTCCTGTCAAGCGCGGTGTTCTGCCGTATAGGGCGACGCAGATCGCATCCAACAGCGTTGTTTTTCCCGCACCGGTGGGACCAGTAATTGCCACAAGGGAAGCCTCATCCAATGGTGATTTTTCAAAATCGAGTTCAATCTCTCCACGGAAACTATTTAGATTCTTGAGTTTCAGTGTGCATAGTTTCATTTTTCTTCCTCAACGAGCTGCAACAATTCATTGAACGTTTCCATCATCAATTCATCAGGACTTTCATTAAATTTTTCTTTGTAAAATTGTTCAAAGATTTCCGTTGGCTGCCGCATCTCCTCAATCGGTATTTCCTGACGCTCCGTTTGCGCTGGCAGTTCGACCTCAACGCTCAAGACCTCCCCACCATGTCGGTGAAACATCTCTCGAATTTTATCACTGATGCCAACCTCCGGTCGGTTGAGTTTCAGTTGTACCTGAATATATTTCCCGTCCCATTCCGGCGACATCGCCATTAAGCTCACTTCGTCAATATCCCCCGTCACAGTCCAGAGTTCCTTGAAAATAGGAACCTCAATTTCTTCTACACCCACACCACCGGCTGTTGGAACATCTAACAGATATACCTTCTTGGAGTAGTTCGCTTCGTTGAATCGCAGCGGCAGCGGTGAACCAGCATATTGGACCGGATAGCTTGCCCCACTAATGGCATGTGGTCGATGCAGATGTCCGAGCGCAACATAAGTCACATCATCAGGGAAATCGCTAACCTGCATAGCTGTCGCCCCGCCGATTTGGATGTTTCGTTCCGAATCGCCCACTTGCCCGCCATGAACGAAGATATGTCCCATCAAAATCTTGGACAGCTCCGGCGGCATACGTTCAACACATTGGTGATAAAATGCCTTTAACCGTTCCCGATAACGTTCCGCTCTTTCAGGCTCTGTCTCAAATGAAATATGTGAAAGCTCGCTTTCGGACAGGTACGGAACTGCTGCAATAGCAACGCTCGGATTTTCGACGGGAAGGGTAACAAGGCACTCCGCAGGTTCAGATGCAGGCCCAACAACGTGAATCCGTCCCATTCTAAGAAACTCACGGGGCGCAGCCAAATGCTTCGGAGAGTCATGGTTACCGGCGGTGATAACGGCGTGGGCGTGTGTCTCATCGTATAACTGAAAGAGAAATCGGTAATAGAGTTTTGTTGCTTCTGAGGAGGGTAGCGCGGTATCGAAGATGTCACCTGCAACGAGTAGCACATCAACTTCTTTTTCTTTAATTTTCGTTAGGAGCCAATCAAGGAATTGGCGATGCTCCCCGATTCGATCCTGTTCATAGAGTCGATGCCCGATGTGCCAGTCTGATGTGTGCAGAATACGCATAGATGGGATTTCTGTTCCGAGTAGATTTGGCTTGAGATAGCTACAGCCTACTGGTATAATAGACCAAGTTTATAAGGTTTATTTGTGATAAGCTGCTTGACTATGCACTAAACCGTTGGGGGAGAACAACCGATGAAACCGATAAACCAAGCCCGAAGATCTTTCCTCGTCGTGTCTATCCTGTTTTCGCTAATGATTGCTGTAACGGGATGTGTGTCACCGGATCGGGAAAATCGCAGGTATGAGCATGCACTCATTGAGAAACCTGCTCCTGACTTCACACTACGGGACCTAAGGGGAAATCAAGTCAGCCTGTCGGACTTCAGAGGACAACCGGTCGTACTCAACTTCTGGGCGACGTGGTGCAGTCCGTGCCGCGTAGAAATCCCACATCTGGAGGCACTTTACACAAAATATAAAGATCAGGGGTTGGTGGTCATCGGTATGAACACCGAGACCGATTATATGAAAGTGAAGCGCTTTGCAGAACCTCAGATCTCATACACCGTGCTTTTGGACGGAGGCACCCAAGCTCAAGGATATGATGTCAGCGGCATCCCGTGCACATACTATATCGACAGGGAAGGAATTATTCAGCACCGTAGCGTGGGCTTTGGCCCCGGTGACGAGGTTATGATTGAGGAAAAAATACAAAAATTGCTCGCTAATACCGATCACTAACAGGGTCAAGAAATAGCGGTATATCTACCAGTTCTACTTAAAATTCCAACAATTCGTCGAGCTCCTTCTCGTCCGCTTCCTCCTGAGACATCTTGTTCTGTGCATCTTCTACGTCCTTCTTGGACGCGAAGCCGAACAGTTCTATCTCGGAGATCTTCGCCGGCGCACGGACGTGTCCAGAATAGATCCGCCATCCACGAACGCGTTGGATATTTTTTTGCCGAAGCTCTGCATCATCTGTAGTCCGACTAATCCGAACTTTCACGCCGTTAGTGCGCACGGCACGATTTAGTCGCACATCAATGACCTTCTGCTTGACGCTTTTGATCTCTTTGATTCGGTCCCATCTTCCCTGGTTGTCAGCCACCCATATATCAAATGCCTGAACGTTGGAGGAATGTATTACAACACGATGGATGGACTTCGGAGCGGGCAGGAGTATCACCGATTCGGAGGAGGCGTGATGGCTTTGAACAACATCCGACGAAGGCTCGACATATTGTGATTGACCGACTGTTTTGAGATCGCCATCAACAATCGCTGGATCATTGGCTTGTACACCCTCCATAAGGGCGTAATTCTCACTCCAGGTTTGGTCAGCAATCAGGCCTGTGGTGCACCCGTAAAGCGAAACAAGGGTAAACGCGAAAAATAGATAGGCAAAGGTGGATTGAAGTCGCATCGGATTTTACCTCCCAAGGTATTCTTGGTTTGCCTGCATGATAGTTGACAGAATTTCCGATTTCGTGAGTTTTTGGACCTGGAATTTCAGTTCCCTAAAGAACGGGATAAGATCCTGACCGGCGGCTTGGCTCAGGTAGTAAACCAAAAAACTGGTCGTCATTTCACCGGGTAACCTTTGGTGGAGTTGATCTGCTTCGATTAAGCGAAAGAGGGTCGGGTAAAAATCCTCCCCAAATCGCTTTTTTAGTTCTGCCACAATTGAGTACGAATAGCTATACCGCCATTGAGTCAATTGATCCGCGCTAAGATGGCCCTTCCAATACTGAACGGCATTGCGACCATCAAGATCCGTTTTCAACTCTTCATACAGACCAAGCCGGCGGTGACTCTTTCCGCGTGCATATTCAACCTGAACCAAAACCGCAATCCCTTCTGCGAACCACGTTGGAAGCAGGTAGATATTTGTGAACGCATGGGTCAATTCATGTGCTCGGACATCCCGCTGGTTAAACATCGCCACCGGGAAGTCCATCTCGATCCCTTCAACAACTTTTAGCCACTCACCGTTTTGATAGATTGTTTGGGTGCGGGTCGATGTCGTTGCAAGGTTTGTGGAGCCGTGATGCGTCTGACGCAGGTTCACCATCAACTGATGCTTCGGTTCAAAACCGAAGATGTCATGGACGTAATTATAAAGACTCTCCATAAACAGCAGCGCGCCCTTGCCCATATTCTGCCGCTCTTCGGGTTCATCATAGTCTGCGTGTGTCAACAGATCATCGGCAAAAGTAAAGGTGTAGTGCTCGCTTGTAAGTGTCAGGCTATCTGATGATGCTTCGATTTCCGTGTTTGGCAGTTCAAAAGTCATGTACCGTTCTTGTTGCTGTCGTCTAGTTCGCTCTTGCTTTCGCTGTTGTGCCTCTTCCAAGGCGGCGCAGCCTGCGGACAGGAGTGCGATTAGGAGCAAAATTACGATAGGAGCGGAATAGTTGTTTAGTTGATTAGGTTTTTTCATCTGTTGTTCTCCCTCTCCAAAATAATGAGCGGAAAATTAACGCTTCAGGGCACCGCATTTCAATTTGCCGTAACGTCAATTCCTTCGCTTCCTCAATGCCCGTTTGGCAGCCTGTCGGACAGAGTCCTCGGATTCATTCCTTGCCATCTTTTCCAATGGAGAGATGACCTGCCTACTACCGGTTTTTTTCCAACGCAGCGATGGTGTGTCTACGGACAGATACGACGGGATCTCCTAGCGCTGCTACTGCAGATTCACCGAATTTACCCAATGCATGAAGCGCATTGATACGGACATTGGGTGCCTCATCCGTGATTGCAATAGCTAAAGGCTTGACAGCACTCGGATTGCCAATTCGTCCTAACGCATGTGCTGCCCTGCTACGGACGCGCGGGTATTTGTCTCTGAGGGCACCGATGAGTAGTTCAACTGCGCCTGTTTCGCCAGTTTTACCGAGTAGCGTAGCCGCTTTTCTGCGGATAGCTTTATCTGGATGTTGCAACGCAGGGATCAAGAACTCAGCTGCTGTTTCACCGAGTCTCTGCAATGCTTCAATAGCGCGATAGCAGACCCTAATGTCGAGCGCACTTCCCACCGCTTCGGTTTTCAACGCAGCTATCACCGCCGGAAGGGCTTGTGGTCCGCCAATTTTTCCTAATGCTGTCACGGAATGACCGCGAACGACACTCCTCGAATCCTTGAGCGCATCTATCAGGGGTTCAACCGCTCGAAAATCCCCTATTTCCCTCAATTCGTAGCCAATATCATCAATCACACAGGAGGCTTTCCTGCGAACCCATCGATCTCGGTTTTTCAGTGCAACTATCAAAAGCGGAACTGCCGGCGGACCGATGTCTTTTAACCCCTGAAGCGCACATCCCCGAACCGATTCAGACTCATCCTGCAATGCCGTTATCAGTGGCGCAACAACTCTTGAATCTCCGGTTTTTGCTAACGCGTTAATGGCACCGCTGCGGACATCCGGACTCGAATTTTGTAAATGGATAACCAGTTCAGTAATGTCACTCATTCTCCTGTCTTCCACAGGAAATGCTAACTAACGGATGCGGCATTTCCTAGCGCGCAATCCAGATTTACGGATTTGAAGGCAAGTTAATCGGCAGCTATATCATCCGATTCAACTTGTGCCGCGCGAATTGCATCACAGAGGTAACCGATACCTTCGCCTATATAATCAAGATGGGTGTACGCGTAAGCCAAGCGGATGCTCTTGACGGGATCGCCTCGATAATGGAATGCGTTACCGGTGCTGTAACCCACGTTGTGTTGGGCAGCAATTTCTGCGACCTTGTCCATATCCGTCGTTTCCGGTAAATCGATCCAGAGGAAAAGTCCACCGCGTGGCTCAGTCCAAGTGCAGATGTCGCTCACATCCTCCCGGAGTGTGCCAACCACAGCACGACATTTCGCGCCTACGGCAGCGTTTGTCTTAGCGAGGTGTGCATCAAGATGTTCTTTGAAGAACTCTGCCACGATTGCACTCGCTAGCGCACTACATCCACCATCCCACCGATTCGCATGAATCATCTCTCTATATGGTGATTTTGCGACGAAATATCCCTGACGGAGACCACAACCGAGAATCTTCGAGAACGTTGCGATTAAAATAACGCGGTTTGATGTATCCAGTTTGTAAAGTGCGTCGGGTGTTGGG
>JAGWBT010000089.1 GCA_021295755.1 Candidatus Poribacteria bacterium | reverse complement strand
GAGGAGATGCACAGGGTATATGACCGCTATAAGGGACACACCGCATTGACTGCTGACGCATCGGGTTGGTGGTTGGTGAAGTGAGGGAATAATCGCAGCGAACTCTAGTGTTTGGCTTTTTCCGATGCTGCTTTGCTTATAAGGTCCTGTTGTATCTCTTACCCAGCCTCGTTTTATCCATTACATTTCTCCCACGCCCGGTTGATTAAGAAATTCGATCTCCAACAAGCGATCGATCCATGACTGTCTCACTGCGCTGTCGTGCGGATTCGCCAGCCAATTCTTCGGATAGGTGTATTGGTGTGCGTTGCGCGAGCCGGATTGGAGTCGCGCAATCTCCCGAAGCATTTCGATACCCTCGGTAGTGTCTGGGTTTCGGAAGTATTCCGCGTTGCAGACGCGCCGGCCGGGCATTCCACCTAACGAGGCGTGCCAAGTCCGGATATCAAAGAGGATAACGTCTCCCGGCTGCGTCGGGACGACTTGGCAAGGAACACTTTCAAGCGGCACCTTATCTAAAGCCGCCTGAAACATCTCCCGTTCAGCACCCCTCAATAGATGTGATCCCGGAATGAAACGCAAGGCACCGGTTTCCGCTGTCACAGGGTCGAGATGAAAGTGGTACTTGACGGCGAGCTGCACCTCCTCTGAGTCGGGTTGCCAGTTGCTATCGCTATGCCAGTCGGTGTTGCCCACACTAAAATGAGCGTCGGTGCCGTTACCGAGGACATTTTCGCCGCATATCTGCTGTGCAGGGGTAAGGAATCGAGGATCTTCAGTGAGCGAAGCGAAAAAGGGCGTTTCCTCATTCATCATTCGCGTCCACTGCCCCAGCGTGCCCTCGAAAGGTTCGTCTGGAAATGCGGCTGCCAGCCCATCACGGTGTTCTTGCTTGATAATCTCTAGTTCGTCCGGATTCAGAAGTTTCCGAAGAAAGAAGTGAAGCTGGTTCTGATCAAGTCCGGGTATCTGATCTGCCATTCCTGAACATACCCTCCTCTCTGCGGTTAGCCTTCGCCGTCGCAAGTCAACTAGGCTTCTGTCCGTCACGTCCAATCTTATTCGATCCGCGCTGACATCAGCCTCCGGGCGAGATCCTGCGATTTATGCCAATCTCCCCCTGATGTTGACGCTAACCGAGCAAAGGTCCAAAGCCGAACGCGTTCAGTGTCCACACCGAGTAGGTCTGCAAATCTACTGATTGTCGCAATCGGTTTTGAGTGTAATCGTTCTTTACAGTTGAGCAGATGCTGAGTCGCATCGTAAGCTGGATCGCCGTAAAACGGCTTGGGATCAATAACGAGCCACGGTTCACGTCGCGCTCGAAGCACATTCCCCGCATGTAGGTCAGTTGCCAATAGTACATTACTAGGTACATCATTTAGCAGTGCTTCAAAAATGCGTAATCCCTCCTTGGCGAGTCCTGCGTCGGGCATACAGTCTACTTTTTCTAACGTCTCCTTGACCCACGCGGCAATCATTTCTGACAATGGTCGAAATGGATGTGCTTCAGGCAGTGCCCTCCATAATCTTTTCAAGAGTCTTGCAATGACCTGATCCTGTACACTCTCAGGTTGCCCTCGTAGGGTGGTGCCGGGCTCACAGCTTTCAAGCAGCATCGCGTTAAGTTCAAGGTCTGCCTCTAAAACGAAAACAGTTGGATTGCCATCCCAAAAAAGCAGTCCATCAATTTCATTTTCTGCTTCCATGTGAGGCAAGCCGAGTTTTAGCACGGCAGGTGTTCCGTCTTGCCGGACACAGGGCGCAACCCAAGAACAACTCGCTTCCTCTTCAAATGGTAGGCTAAGGGTCAGGGACCACCGCTGCTTAAGATTAGTAATGGCTTTGGGTAATCCATCTAGCCAAGCAGTACCATTAACCGTTTGACGGCAGTTGGTCGCGATCCGTTCGGAGATACGAATATCATTCATTCGATAAGACCTATGCTCTTGATTGGGTAGAATTTCTTCCGCTCTTCAGACGTTGAATTTTCACGGAGATCTTTGGAATAATAGACTAATATGAATTGCCATTTTACAATATTGGTGCGGGACTGTCAATTAGGATGTTGGAACCGAGGGAGAAACTGGCTTGAAGCAACATAAAATTCGGCTGATGCGAATTAAAGGTTTGTCAATTCAGTCTGATTTTTCACATGTTGCTTGCTCTTATTAGGACACTATTTCCTGTTAGATTCCTCAATTACAAATCTGTTGATTCACTAATCGAACTGTGCTATTATACCTACAGATGAAAGAAAACTATTTTTCCTACTTTGGTTGAATTTTGTCAACATAGCGGACGAAGAGATTTTCAGAAAGGATCGAAAAAGTGAGATTGGGTCGAGTAACATTGAATATTGGATTGGTGACAGCACTCTGTTTTTGGGTTGGTGTAAACGGTCTGCTAGCGAAGGGACTAACCTCCGATGACATCTTCCCGACCGATCGGGTGCTCGATGTACAAATCACGGTTGCTGACAAGGATTGGGATACCATCCGCTATCAGTCGCGGGATTTTTTCTCTGCACTCCATGAGAGCCGCAAAATTGCACCACCTGAGGCACCTTACACCTACGTCGATGCAAGCGTGACCGTTGATGGCGTAACGTTTCCCAACGTTGGACTTCGCAAGAAAGGGTTCCTCGGTTCCCAAAATACCACGCGCCCCTCGCTCAAAATCAAGCTGAATCATACCGACAACGATGCCGGTATTGAAGGCTTGACCAACCTAACGCTCAACAACAACCAGCAGGACATCAGTTTGGTGAGCCAATTCATGGGCTATGCCCTGTTTAATGCCGCCGGCTCACCGGCCCCCCGATGTGCGTATGCGAAGGTGACGGTCAATGGGATGAACCTCGGTGTCTATTCACATGTGGAAACGGTTCGAAAATCATTTCTCAGGCGTGCCTTTGGCACTGACGACGGCACCCTGTATGAAGGTCCCTACGTCGATTTTTACGAAGGTTGGGCAGGCAGTTTCGAGCGCAAAATCGGCGATGACGCACCGGGACGGGAGAAGATTCAACAGCTCATTGAGGTTCTCAACAGTGATAGCAAAAACATTGAGGAAGCAATCGGTGAGTTGGTTGACCTCGATACGTTCTACACATTTTGGGCGATAGAAGGGCTGCTCGGTTTTTGGGATGGTTACTCCGGCAACAGCAACAACTTTTTCATCTACCTCAACCCAATGACCGACAAATTTCACTTCTTACCTTGGGGTGCCGACTCGCTCTTTAGCAAGCACAGCAAACTTCAACACCACAACAAAGCCGGTGCACCTATCTCTGTGAAGACCCGAGGCTTGCTCGCTCATAAGCTTTATCAACGAAAGTCCAGTCGAGAGCGTTACGCCAAGACGATGATGGGCATTCTTGAAAGCCATTGGAATGAAACGGAACTGTTAGCCGAATTTGACCGTATCGACGCGATGGTCAAACCGCACATAGTTGATGCCCAACGCCACTTTGGTGATAAAGGTGAACGAAGAACCTATTCTCGTACAACGGCACTGCAAGAGACACAAAGATTTATCCGCGAACGTCGTGCGGATATAACGAAGGAGATTGCGAACGGAACGCCGGAATGGAGAGCGGTCCCAGATGAGCCGTTCGTTACGAGGGAAGATGATTGGTCCGAGCGACAAGCAAAACGTCCCGGAAACGACATTTGGAGTGCTGCCGCATTCGGAAACATCAAAGCGATCAAGGGACACTTGGCTAAAGGTGTGGATATCAATGCCAAGGATAGTACCTTCGGTTCGACTGCCTTATCATCGGCTGCGTTGTTTGGACACACTGAAATTGTTGCGCTGCTGCTTGAGGCGGGTGCGGATGTCAATGCAAGAAATCGAGATGGTGGAACGCCGTTGCACAGCGCCGCTTTCCTCGGTCAATATGAAGCGGCTGAACTGCTGCTTGAGAACGGCGCGGATATCAATATCAAGAATGGGGATGGCGGTACACCCCTAGATGCTACAGGGGTAGATTGGGAGACCACTGGTTTCATTGCTGGATTGCTGAGGATAAAGGTAGATAGGGAAAAGGTAGAGACCGGCAGAACCAAAGTTGTTGAGCTGCTCCGTCAACACGGTGCCACGACAAACACACGAAGTGAGAGTAATACACTATGTGATGCCGTCAGAAGTGGAGATCTTCGAGCCGTCAAGGAACAGTTGGCAAACGGTGTGGATATCAATGCAGGAGATAGTGAATTCGGAGTAACCGCCTTGTCATGGGCAGCACTTCTGGACAATACGGAAATCGCTAGATTTTTAATCGAAAAAGGTGCGGATGTCAATGCGAAGAGTCGGGATGGTAGCACGCCGTTGCACAGTGCCGCTTTTCTCGGTCGCACCGAAATCGCCGAACTGCTGATTCAGAAGGGCGCAGATGTCAACCCAGAGAACTACAAGGGCGAAACCCTGCTTGATGTCTCGGCGGTGGATTGGGAAGCCACTAAGTTTATCGCAGGGCTATTGGAAATAAAAATAGATGCGGAAAAAGTAAAAACCGGCAGAACCAAAATCATCGGTATCCTCCGCCAACACGGCTCAGAACACTAGTCTTTCTTGTTCAGAGGTCGGACTAGGTTCGACAGACTCATTTGTCATTATCACTTGAGTATATTGGCAATTTCTTCATTGCCTTCACGCAGCGCCATATCGAGAGGTGTCTCCCCTTCATAGGGTTGAAACAGCACCCTCCTAATTTCACTTAGTGGCCAAACCAACGATGTAACTTCATCCGTCCATTCGATGAACTCCTTCGGCTCACTTCTTCGGCTGACGGTTTTGAGCGACGGATCGGCTCCGTGGTCGAGCAGCATCCGAACCATCCGCAAATTGCCCAACCGAGCAGCAAAATGGAGCGGTGTTTCCTTGCCGTATTGCACGAAATGCTCGTTATCCATGATGGGTTCGTCATCAAGTCCACTCAACGCTTGTGCATTGACGTCTGCGTCCGTTTTAATCAGAATGTAGGCTTGCGCGAGGTGGGTATCGTCATCGTGGCGCGACTGCACATGGAGCAAAGTTTCGCCGTTGTAGGGCCATGCGAAATTCGGATCCAGCCCGTTTTCTACCATGAGTAGAAAAGAATCGAAATTGGTGACGCCGACAGCATGAAACCCAAGATAGCACAGCTGATTGATATCCGTTCTTTGGCTAAGGAGATACCGGTTAATCTCATACTCGGTACTTGGCCAGTGTGTTCCAAGGTTGCTGTTGTTTACGTCTGCACCTGCCTCCACAAGTGCCTTCACTTTATCAAGACTTTTGAGGTTGATGCTTGCACTGAAGAGCGGTCCCCACTGCCGGATCCTCCCACTCGGTGATGTGTGATTCACCGTCACGTTTACGAGTTCCGGCGCTTCAGCGAGCATCTGTCGGACTGTCTTTGCGTCTGCTGTCTCAAATTCTGTCTGCCAGCGTTCAATATATTCTTGATTCATTGCGTTTCCTTGTTGTGATTGAAGATTGCAGCTGCGCGCTAATTAAGGAGCAATCCTATGAAAGAACTGTTAGACTTTTATCAGGAAAACGATTATGTCGTTGTTCCTGATGCCTTATCCTCCGACGAGGTTCGGACCATCAACGAAATCATAGATCACGATCTCGTCGAGAATCCCGCGAACTGGTTTGAACGAGAGGACGGGCATTATCAACTCAACGTCCATCTACTAATTACACACCCGGAAATTGACTTCACCATGCGGCCACCGCGCCTGTTGCCGTTGCTAGAGGCGATTATGGGACCTGATTTGTGTGCGGAAGAACATTCGGTGCGCATTCGTCGTCCCAATCCCGATGGTCCCATCAGTTGCCGTTGGCACCGCGATGTCGGTACTGGAGCGAGTGAAATCACCCACTCCACCCCATACATATCCGTTGTCTTTTACCTGAACGATGTAGATGACACAACGCATACCTTCAGCGTACTGCCCGGTTCGGCACATACGAGAGAGCAACCGCTCGACGCTTACGACCTCACACAAGCAGATCACATCACCGGTCCTGCCGGCACCGCGGTCCTGTTCAATGCGATAATGTTCCATGCCGGCAATGTCCGGCAGACCACTGCAGAACGTCGAACCATTCATCTCTACTGCGGTCGTACAACGGACCGCTACTTGAGTAATTATACCATTTTCCCGCGCCGACTTTCAGAAAGCAAGGACGAAGCCACGCGGAAATACTACAGTCGTCCCAATCCGATTACCAAGTTGCTGCTTGAACGGTTTTAGGTGTGGAACAACGCTCACCTTTCCCTCAGAAGCGAATAAATGGAGAACTAAAATGGCCGAATCAGGCGTGATGTCTGCAATCCAAGATTTTACAGTTCATACAGGTGGGGTTGTCGGGGTCGACGCAAAACATCTGGAGACAGGCGAGCGCGTTTCCCATAACGCCGACACCGTATTCTTCACAGCGAGTACGCTGAAGGTGCCGCTATTGGTAGAATTGTATCGACAGGTCGATGCAGGCATCATTGACGTGCATCAACGCATCGACCTCACCGATACCTTACGGGTACCTGGGTCCGGTGTCCTCAAGGAGCTAGCATCTGGGCTTCAACCAACGGTTCACGACTTGGCGATGCTCATGATTATCATCAGCGATAATACCGCCACTGATATACTTTACAACCGGGTCGGAGGGGACAATATCAACAACACGATGCGCCAGTTGGGGTTGACCCACACCCATATCCCGATGACGTGTCGGGAATTGCTCTACGGCATCACTGGACTTGAGGTGGAAAACCCTGTGCACACCTATCAGTTAGCATCGGATCGTTTGAAAAAGCGGGAGTTTGTCTTAGAGGGTGACGGCTTCTCCGAAGATAAGTCCGATGTGTCGTCGCCGAACGATATGTGCCGTTTGTTGGAATTAATCTACGATGGAAATATCCTTTCGGCTCAGTCTCGTGAGGCGGTTTTGGATATCCTCAAGCGTCAGCAGCTTAGCACGGTTATTCCGCACGCGCTTCCTGCGGGAACGGCGGTTGCCCACAAAACCGGCAGCTACCACAGCGTCCGGTGTGATGTTGGGATCGTATTTTCACCTACGGGACCATACACCGTAGCGATTATGGCGAAAGAGATGACGACTGGCGATCGACTGAGCGTAGATGCTAGTCTTGCTGCCATCTCTAGGTCGGTCTACGACGAGTTTACCGAGTAGTCGATCTGCTTCTTGAGACGTGAGATATACTCACTGATTTTGGTATTATCGTCAAGGGGTATTCAGTGAGGAGGTAGCTACTCCTCCAGAACTGGGCGATCTAGCCGTGTGTGATAAGGTGGTTCCAATACCGCTCTCTGTTCCGGCGTCAATCCTTCGAGCATTGACTCTGGCCATGTAGGAAAGTAACCTTTGGCATAAGCCAAATTTCCTGGCGAGTATCGGAAAAGCAGAGAACGACGTTGATGGTCTGCCGTCCAAGGCAACGTTCCATGTGTGGTGGCTTCCGTAAAAATAACAACATCGCCGGCTTTGCCCGTAATCTGCCGAATATGCTCTTGATACATTTCGTAGCGTTTCATTTCTGGAGGGCAAGCGAAATTACACTTGTGACTCCCCGGAATCAGGCAAAGCCCACCATCTCCCGGATTGACATCGGCAAGTTGCCACGCCGCCACGGTCAATCCACAGTGCATCCTGCCGTCCTTGAAAATGTAGTACTGGTGTGGATCGAAGCCGGGACCGGAGGAGCCGTGGAAGACATGCCCTTCCGCTCCTTTGCGCATGGTGATCAGTCCAGGATTGTGATCCATACGGAACCCCTTTCCCAAGATGCCGTGAAGATACGGCACAATTTTCGGGTGGGCTAGCATATTCCGGAACGGCTCGCACCAAGGTTTTTCCCAACTCAGCATCCCTCCGAGGTCACCGCGTCCGGTGATGCCTTCCAAGGTGTTGGAACCCCCTGACAACGAAAGTTCTCCGACTCGTTCGCGGATATCGTCCGCATGGCGGTCAATTGCCTCATTACACAACGCCACTTCATCGGGAGTTAAGACATTCTCGACGACCAGATAACCGTTGAGATCAAAAAGGTATTTGTCGTGTTCATTCATTGCGCTATTCCTCTATGAACATTAGGATGATAAATCGTCTGCTATCACATTGCTTGTGGGGATATCTTCAGGGTGTTTAGGGTCAGTACTGATTCCAACCCGGTCTCGGTCTGAAACCAAGTATCCGCTGCGCTTTTTCTGTACTGATGACGCTTGCGTTGCCCTTGAGCTCTCCACGGATCTCGACACAATCCCCGAAGTTTTGCTTAATCAATTCGATGGTCGGTTCACGGAATCGAGTGGTTGGTTGAGCGAGCAAAAATGGTTCGTGCCCCTTCAGGTCTGCCTCAAGTGCCAACACATGCGCCTCCGCCACGTCGCGGGGATCGGCATACGCCCACATTACTAGTGTGGTCGGACTGTCGAGCGTGGGTGCAGGCAAGGGAAACTCAGCCTGTCGCTCTGGTGGAACGACATTTGTAAAGCGGAGACTGGCCACAGAGGTCGTCGAACTTCGGGCAACCATCTCGCCGATGCACTCACCGATTCGCTTCGACAATCCATAAGGCTCAAATGGCATCATCGGATGTTCCTCATCGAGGGGAAGGTACAAAGGCACAAAAGCGCGCGGATCATGCGCCCAACCCATAGCAAAGGCGCTGGAGGAGAACACCACCCGACGGAGTTTCTTCTCTGCTGCCGCCCAGAAGACATTGAATGTGCTCTGAACGTTGTTTTCGGAAACCTCATGTGGTGCATCGCTCCTAGGTCCCGGAATCGCGCCCATGTGAATAACCGCCTTTGCATCCGCCAACAGTGCCGTTGTCCTCTCAGCGTCGCGGAGATCCGCTTGAACAAATGGCGATGGCGACTCGCTACACGGCACACGGTCTGTTCCTAGTACATCATAGCCCTTTCCGATGAGGCGCTGGACGACGCGTCTGCCAAGCCGCCCCGCAGCTCCTGTGACTACAATCATAATCTCTATCCCTCTCGCCTTAGGACGTAAAATGTTCGCACTGAAAATGGATTCCCTAGTCGCAACCATTCAGGTGATGTAGATTGTAGCAAATACAGGATCTCTGATCAATCAAAAAGGAGATATTGGTAGAGAGATACAATTACATAGATAAGCGTAAGGACGATATTAGCGGCTTGAAATTCTGAGGTTTTCCGTCTATGATATAAAGGAGTGGCGCAGTTAAAACGGTGCAGTGATATAATTATTTTAGGAGATCTTATGAAAAATTCAGCGAATAGAATATTTCTCATTCTCAGTGCATTCCTACTTGCTTGGGGTATACTTGTTGGGCAGGCTTATGCCGACACAGGGATAGACAAAATACATTTCCTCATCCCCGCGGGTGCCGGAGGCGGCTGGGATGGAACCGCTCGCGGTGTGGGTGAAGCCTTAACGAAATCGAAACTTATCAAGCGTGCATCATATCAGAATATGTCCGGTGGTGGCGGCGGGAAGGGAATTGCGTATCTTATCAAAACGGCGAGACGTCAACAGGGGACATTGTTGGTTAATTCGACCCCAATCCTTATCCGTTCTTTGCAAAAGGTGTTTCCGCACACTTTTCGGGATTTGACACCTGTTGCCGCAGTAATCGCGGACTACGGCGTGTTTGCCACCCGTCCCGATTCGGAGTTCCAACGTTGGGAGGATGTTGTTGCCGCTTTTCGTGCGAATCCGCGCCAACTCAGAGTTGGAGGTGGGTCGGGGCGACGCAGCATGGATGGTCTTGTCGCGGCACTGGCGTTTAAGGCGGCAGGCGGAGATCCGAAAGCGTTACGATACATCCCTTACGATGGTGGCGGTAAGGCACTTGCCGGGTTGCTTTCTGGGGAGACGGAGGTTTTATCGACCGGATTGGGTGAGGCACTAGAGCAGCACAAGGCAGGACAGGTTCGCATCCTCGCTATTACTGCGGAGAAACGCTCTGCCTCTGTTCCCGACGTCCCAACTTTGAAAGAGTTGGGATACGATGCCATTTTTGTCAATTGGCGCGGCTTCTTCGGTCCGCCGGGGCTGTCCGAAGCGCAGGTCTCTGCCTACGCCGATCTGCTTAAAAAGATGTATGAAACATCAGCTTGGGAAAAGGTGCGAGCGCGTAACGGTTGGGAGAACCTCTTCAAACCGGGAAAGGAATTCTCCATCTTTTTGGGAGGACAGGAAAAGGTCATCGGTGAACTGATGGGTGGGCTTGGCTTTCTTGAATAATGCTATTTGTCTAATTCTGATGGTAATGATGGGAATTATGTGAAAGGATATGCGGTACTCAAAGCAGGGGATTGATGACAAAAGATAAAGTAGGAGCACTTGTTATCCTCATTCTTTCAATGGTTTACGGCGCGATGGCGCTTAATATTCCGGAGGCACCGGGAATCGAAGACTCTGGCGTAACCCCTTCTAGCCTGCCGATAGGGTTAAGCACAACAGGAATTATTGCCGCCCTACTGATTTTGATCCTTCCTACCGACCGGCGTATCAGTGGGGAGGAATCCTCTTTCACGGATGCTTTCAGGGGATTGAACTGGCGGTGTGCAGCCTTCCTCTTTCTACTGATGGCTGGTTATGGATTGATCCTCAAACCCCTTGGATTCTTAATCTCAACTATGCTTTTCCTTTGTGGCGGATTTTGGATTATGGGGGAACGTCGAATCAAGCTGATATTGTTGGTTTCGATCGGTGTGACGGTTGGTTTCTGGTTCGTTTTGACACAACTGCTGAGAATTTACCTTGAGCCCGGTGTGTTGCACTTCTTGGGAGCAAATTAGCCTGTGATTAACAACTTGGAGTTAAGCCAATGGTATTAGAAGGGATAATGACGGGACTCTCGACCGCATTTACCTTCACTAACATTTTGATGGTGTGTCTGGGCGTTTTTGCCGGCACATTTATCGGCATGTTGCCCGGATTGGGCCCAATCTCGGCGATCGCTCTGATGATTCCAATAACCTACGGTTTCGAGCCATCATCAGGGTTGATTCTCATGGCGGGTGTCTATTACGGGGCTGTTTTTGGCGGATCAACTTCTTCGATCCTGCTGAATGCGCCGGGCGTTGCCGGGACCGTCGCTACCTCCTTCGATGGCTATCCCCTCGCACAGGGGGGAAAGGCAGGAAAGGCACTCGCCACCGCCGCATATTCATCATTTTCAGGGGGAACGATTGGTGCCATATTTCTCCTGCTGGCGGCACCGGCGCTTGCTGTTGTCTCACTGAGTTTCCAATCCGCTGATTACTTCGCGTTGATGGTCATGGGACTCACGGCTGTCTCTGCTTTTACGGGAAAGGGTCAATTCCTGAAGGCTGCCCTGATGACGATCTTGGGAGTGATGTTGTCCACTGTTGGCACAGATGATTCGACGGGGATTCCGCGCTTCACGTTGGGACAACTTGACCTGATTGACGGCATCAGTTTCCTGCTGCTCGCTATGGCGACCTTCGCGCTCTCTGAAGCCCTCATTTCAGCGTTAAAGCCGGGAGAAACCTCCAACGCTGCCCAAACCACTGTCGCGGAAAGATTCGGCAGCCTTAAAGTTTCAAAGCAGGAATTCAAGGAAATCGCACCGAGCATTGGCAGATCCTCTGTATTGGGTTTCTTTATCGGTGTGTTGCCCGGTGCCGGTGCGACAATCGCCTCATTTCTGGCTTACGGGATGGAGCAAGCATTCGCAAAGGGGAAAGCAAAACTTCAATTTGGGAAGGGTAGCTTAAAAGGGCTCGCAGCACCAGAGACAGCGAATAATGCGGCTTCGACGGGGTCGTTTGTGCCGCTGCTCACTTTGGGGATTCCCGGATCTGGGACAACCGCTGTGATGTTAGGTGCGCTGATTTCTTACGGGGTGCAACCGGGGCCCCGTCTGTTTGCGGAACGGCCCGATGTGTTCTGGTCAGTGATTGTTTCAATGTACCTAGGGAACATTGTTTTGTTGATTCTGAACCTACCCTTGATCCCTTATATCGCTCGACTGCTCGCTGTGCCGAAACCGTTTCTCGTCCCGTTTGTCCTTTTCTTTTCCCTTATCGGCGTTTACTTGGTTTCCTTCAATAACTTTGATATTTATCTGATGGTGGGATTTGCCGCCTGCGCCCTCTTTTTTCGGCTCCTCGATTTTCCGATGGCGCCGATGCTGCTTGGATTTGTATTAGGCGGACTGCTTGAAGAAAATCTGAGGCGTGCCCTGCTCATCAACGATGGCGATCTCTCTTTTCTGTGGACTCGTCCCATTACGCTGGTCATTCTCATCATCACAGCGGCTGTGCTATTCTTGCCGTTGTACCGATCCTTAACGGAGAAATTCAGAGAGCGTCCCTGGTTGATGGTAAAATGATGGGGAGTCTTTGATGAACCCTCTCCTGCATTTTTCTATCGACAGGTTTTTCGGCTTGATGTTTGCTTGACGGTTTGCTATTCTATACTAAAGTTAGTAGAATTTTTATGGTTCTTGAGCAATAGTTTGGATTCATTGAAACACTTTTGACATCGATATCGGTTTATTGATACACATGTCGCCCCGCTGGGGCTAAAGACAGTTTGTTCTTGCTGTATCTATAGACATTCCGCCCCGCTGGGGCTGCGCTTGGTTGTGGCTGAACTTCTTTTTCTGCGAGTTAGGTTCCCGTAAGAAACTGAATGAAAAATCAGCAAATACTTAAAAACAGAACATGAAACGGATAGAAATTGTACAAAGTATAGTATTCTATAGATAACCCTACACAGACTGGCATTTAGTGAGGAAGTGCGTATGCGTATTATCGGACCCCAACCGCAAATCTCCGTTGTTCCCACTGTAAGGTCTGTGCGTCCCCCTGACGCGTATCTCGATCTGTTGACACAAAATGAGCAGGAATTTCAGGAATATGTACGGCAGATCGAATCGCAGCAAGCCTTTCAGCGTTTGGTCGAGGAAGGACACGTCCGAAAAACTAACTTTCAGGGACGGATTCCACGTCATCTGTATGAGGAATTCCAAGACCGTCAGTTTGTAGAATTTATGCAGGAGTTCGAGATTGAGGACCGCGGTGACTGGCAGCGCGATTTTTTCCGCGAGGATGCACGGCGGCACATCGTGGACTTGGCGGTTAAGTATCGAGTACCGCGTGGACGGCTCCTTCATGCGCTCGAATACTGCCGTCACCTCAAACGGACCTGGGCGGGGTACGAGGATGATCCTGGGTTTCATCTGCGCCTTGATGATCCAGAATTC
>JAGWBT010000088.1 GCA_021295755.1 Candidatus Poribacteria bacterium | reverse complement strand
GGTTCAAAACGCAATTATACATAGGGTAAGTCACGCGGTCAAGCGAAAACGGAAAAGCGGTTCGAGCATCACCCCAAGGCTATCGCTGGCACCTCTTGGTTGACTTCAGATTAGGAAGGTGTTTCGTGCATTCGCTGCGGGGATGAATTTTCAATAGGTTTATAGGTCAAGTAAAATCCCTGAAAGGAGAACTGATGAAAGGAATTATTAGAGCCGGTGACGGGGGACCGGAGGTTTTGACATTAGGGGAAGTGCCTGCCCCCATTCCTGGACCCACACAACTGTTAATTGATGTAAAAGCAACCGCACTCAATCGAGCGGATACCATACAGCGGCAAGGGGGCTATCCACCCCCGCCCGGCGAATCAGAGCTGCTCGGATTGGAACTTGCTGGGGTTGTTGCGTCGTGGGGAGATGAAGTAGAAGGTTTCGAGCGGGGTGATCGCGTGTTCGGTCTGGTCGGCGGTGGTGCTTACGCGGAACAGGCGGTCCTCGACTATCGCATGGCGATGCCAATTCCTGACGATTGGAGTTTTGAGAAGGCGGCGGCGGTCACGGAGGTCTTCTTTACCGCCAATGAAACGCTCTTTACCCTCGGTGGCTTGAGTGCTGGCGAATCCGTGCTTATTCATGCTGGCGGCAGTGGTGTGGGGACAGCAGGGACGCAGATGGCGCATCAGGCAGGGGCGCGCGTCTTTATCACAGCGGGCTCGGCGGAGAAAATCGAGAGAAGTAAGCAGCTCGGTTGTACGGAGGGCATCAATTATAAGGAACAGGACTTTGCGGAAGAGATTATGCGACTGACAGACGGGGAAGGTGTGGAGTTGGTTCAAGACTTCATTGGTGCGCCGTACTTGGAGCGCAATCTATCGATTCTCAAGACGCGAGGTCGCATGGTTATGGTTGGGTTGATGGGCGGTGCTGCTGCAGAACTTAATATGAGTCAGATCATGCGAAAGCGGTTACAGGTCTTCGGATCGGTGATGCGTCCTCAGTCGATAGAGGAAAAGATTGGAATTACGCAGCGTTTTGTCGATCGATGGCTTCCTCTACTTAAAGAAGGAAAGATTCAACCGATTATTGATTGCGTGATGCCCCTATCGCAAGCTCGCGAAGCGCACGAATATATGGAGGCGAATCGGAACTTTGGGAAGATTCTCCTGAAGGTGGAATGATATAGTGGATTCCAGTGTCGGGTAAGTGATGACGCGACATCATTCAATGACGTTGGATTGGGATGATGCGAACCGTTGCCGAGAATGTCTCGTCCGGCGACAAGACAATCACCCCGGCAGGTATGCCCTTCGCTTCCAAATTGATAGCGTCTGTCGGACAGGTGTACGGTTCAAAACAGATAGAGGGTCGTCCCGGCGGCTTATAAACAACCAATTCCCTGAATTGGGCATCCGATTCCAAAATCATGCCGCGTCCTGTATCTCGGTTGTCAATGATACAACGACTGATGCCATCTGTCAGTTGAACGTCTGTAAAAACGTGGTCTAGTTCCGTATTGGCATAGGGCTGCCCATTCCGCAGATCCAACGCGCCGGAGACCGGGTGTGTCTTCCCAGTTGGCACGAGTACATCATCAAGTTCCCAATATCTCGCTACGGGGGCGGTAATCATCGCCTGCGTTGCAGCCGAGTCAGAAGCGAGAAGTGCATGAAAATAGGGGTGGATGCCGAACCCCATCGGCATATTGCGTTCACCTGTATTTGTGATCGAAACCTCCATTTTCAGACACAGCGTTGGTGTTTCAGTGGACGAGTCAAGTGCACCATTTGTCGGACTAACCGGGGCTAGGGTATAGGTAACCTGAATCTTAAAAGGGAACGGATATTGCCGACCTATATCTGGAAAATCACGGGTGTCAAGTGAACAGACCAGTATGGCACCATCTTTGCCAGCGGAGCGCTTTTCAACCTGATACGGTTGATTGAGCAGCAATCCATGAATCGAGGTTGGGGAGTCGGGCGGTTTGTCAAATTGGTAGGTTTCACCCTCAAACGTAAACGTGCCACCCCGGATGCGGTTTGGAAACGGAAACAAAATCGGATTGCCGTAGGCGGTAGGACGTTCTTTCAACGTTGCAAGATCCGGCGGTGACTCTATTACCTCCATCCATCTATCGCCATCAGCGACCTTGAAAGCGTAGCAGTTATTTCCAAGGTCCGGCACAATTTCAGCAACGGCGAGCCAATCCGATGGCTTGACATCTGGATTCTCATTAAAGGTTTTAAGGTCTGTCGGCGGCGAACCCAAAGCATTCGGTTTTTGGGCACTGAGGTGATAAATCCGAAAATCGTCAACGGTTCTATAACCTGCTGTATAGTCTAAATGCTCCATAGTGTCACCTGTATCTGCTTGTATTGGAGTCGTGAAAATGAAAGCACGGTAGATAGGATAAAACGCTTTCTATTATTCAGGACGCAACATCAACTTTACGCCCTCCCGCCTCTCAAAGAGATCAAATGCGTCCTGCCATTCGGAGATGTGCATTTCATGGGTGATTAATGCCTTTGTGGAAACCATGCCGTGTTCCATCAATTTGAGTGCACGCTCCCATGCGGTCTTTTTCTGAGAGATGAAGCCCGTCACCTGAAGTTCCTTGAAGGCAATCTGTTCAAAATCGATGTTGATTGGATTGCCGAACAAGCCCATTTGTGTGTACTTCCCACGTTTGCGAGTCAGTTCGATGCCTAGCGGCGCTGCCGGCGCTGCACCTGAGCATTCCAAGACAACATCGGCGCCGTAACCGCCGGTATGTGCCTTGATGATTTCCACCGCATCTTCCTTCTCAACATCTATCGTTAGGTCTGCGCCAAGTTCAGCCGCACGTTTGAGCCGACTTGCATCAACGGATGTGCCACACACGGCGACAATGCCCCCTTCGGCCTTCGCCATTTGCAAACTGAGCAGTCCAATAGTCCCTGGTCCAGTGATCGCGACAAAGTCACCGGCGGAGACCTGCGTCTGTTCGATTACACCGTGAACACAGCAAGCGACCGGCTCTGTCAATGATCCAGAGATTAAGTCTACGTTTTCGGGAAGTTTGTGTAAGCCGTGTTCGGGGGTGGTGCAATATTTTGCGAACGCCCCGTTATGCCAGTAGCCGATAATTTCCCGGTGATTGCACAGATTATAAAATCCTGAACGGCAGTAGTCGCACCGTCCACAGATCGAAAAAGTAGGCTCAACGGTCACGCGATCGCCGACCTTGACGCGACTAATTTCCGAACCGCACTCGATAATCGTACCACTAAATTCGTGACCGATGACAACCGGCGGACGCATCGGGAGGTTGATGTGATCGTGATGGATGTGCAGATCAGAACCACAGATACCCGCACTGTGCACCTCAATGAGAACTTCGTTGGCGTTGGGCTGCCGAACATCCACATCACGGAGTTCGGTGAACCCGTCACCGCGCTGATATTTGACGACGCCTTTCATGAGTAGCTCCTTCTATTTTTTTCCCTATAGATCACCGGGCAGTGTGTGGGCGTATCGATGAATGCCGTTAGTCCTTGTCGAAGATTATCAACCGGTCTAGACTTTTCCGTCCGCAAATGGACTGCAAAACTCCGCCGTGGTTCTCCAGAGAGATTGGGACCGCTGCCGTGATAGGTGAGGTTATCGTGGAAACTAATACCACCGGGGCGAAGGATGGCGGGGACCTCTTCCCAGCTTTCACCATCAGGCACTTCAATCTCTTCGCGCTGCGCTTCGTGGTCTTGTCCATAGAAATCGCTATGACCGAGCAATCCCCATTTGTGCGAACCGCGAACAAATTTCATGGGTCCCGCTTCCGGGGTCACATCGCTGAGCGCAACCCACGCTGTGAGTAATTCACTGCCTTCTTCCCACACCTGCCAATAGTGGCGGTCTTGATGCCAGCCAATATTTGTGGATACAATTCCGTCTGGGTCAGCGGGAGGCTTATAGAGGAGTTGTACCCACCACACCTGCACCATCTCGGCGCCCGTGATCTCAGCTGCTAGATTTCCAATAGACGACTGGCTGACCAACTCCATAATTGCACGGTTTGCAATCTGAGACATCTCTATCTTGCATAGCTTCTTTGGATCGTCACCGGGGTTCCAAGCCGACGGACGTGGCGGCGTGCCTGTTTCGTATTCTCCCGCTCGGACCGCATCCATGCCTTCGACAGCTCGTTGAATGACTGCGTTATCGATAACCGGCTCCGGGAACAGATAAAACCCATCCGCCTCGTATTTCGTCTGTGCCGGAGAGGATGTTGGCGTTTGCATCAATATCTCCTCCCTGTTTACGACAAATGAATCGACTTGAACGACTCAATTTGGGCGGTAATCGCACGCTCTGTTGGCAGTCGCTCGGCACTTGATGCACCGTAGAACCCGACGACTCCCGTTGTATTGTCAAGGATATACTGGGCATCTTCCGGCTCGGCGATGACCAAGATGTCAGGGTTGACCGACTTCGCTGCATCGTGGATGGCTTGCACCCGTTTGGCGGATTCTTCAAGCGTCAATGCTGTCTTTGCACCAATGCTCCCCTTTGTTGTCAATCCCATGTGGGCGACAAGGATGTCTGCGCCGGCATCTGCCATCTGTTCTGCCTCTGACTCGTTGAAGGCGTAAGGCGTCGTCAACATACCTCTGGACCATACCCCATCCCCGTCTCTTCTAGGTTTTGTCGAAATGTGCTATCAATTAAACCCACAGTCGGGAAATTTTGCACCCCAGAGAAGCCGATTGCGTCGATCTGTTTGAGGAATACATCCATCAGGCGAAACGGATCCGTCCCGCAGACACCTGCGAGCACGGGTATATTTTCAACAACCGGCAGCACTTCGCTCGCCATCTCAACCACAATTTGGTTCGCATCGCCGTAGGGCATCATCCCCGCGAGCGATCCTCGACCTGCCATACGAAAACGTCCTGAGTTATAAATCACGATGAGGTCTACACCGCCAGCCTCCTCACACTTGGCAGAGATACCGGTCCCTGCGCCTGCACCGATAATCGGTTTGCCCGCCTCAACGTTTGCGCGCAATCGACTTAAAATATCTTCACGTTTGAATTTCATTTACACCTCCAAATCTATTAAGCAAGGGCAACCACAAGGGTTGCCCCTACAAGGAATGAACCAAATGTAGGGGCAGGTGGTGCCTGCCCAAACTTGTGTGGCGATGAATCGCCGAACTACAGGACTTTGTGGGGAACGCAGATCTACGTTCCCTACCATCCTACACTGGAAAAACCAGCTTCTGATCAAAGAAAACCTGACTGACCGAACGGCGCTGATGAATCCTCAGAATTGCCTCGGCGAGAAGTGGGGCAATAGACAGGACTTGGATTTTGTTGCCAATCTGTTTCTCAGCGGGGACGGGAACTGTATTGGTGACAACAACCTCCTGAATGGAAGGGCGATTCAGACGTTGCAAAGCAGGGCCAACAAGCACTGGATGCGTGATACTGAGGTATGCTGGCTTGGCACCCGCTTCGACGATGGCATCCGCCTGCTGGTAAATGCTTCCACTCGTCACGAGGTCATCAATAATAATTGGGGTTTTGTCCACAACATCGCCGATGATTTCGGTGACCACCTTCACCTCTCTCCCACCAGTTCCACTTCGGCGTTTGTGCATGACTGCCAGCGGCATGCCGAGCATATCGACGTACTTATCCGCTAGTTTTGCCCGACCTGCGTCGGGAGACACGATTACACCATCTTCGATCTGCTTCTCCTTAAAGTAATCTGCCAGTGTCGGCAGCGCCGTCAGATGGTCGGCAGGGATATCGAAGAAACCTTGGATCTGCGCGGCATGCAAATCCACACAGACAACCCGATTCGCGCCCGCCGTTGTGAGCAGATTCGCTACTAGTTTCGCGCTAATCGGTTCTCGCCCGGTCGATTTGTGGTCCTGTCGTGCATAGCCAAAGTAGGGGATGACAGCAGTGATTTGCTGAGCAGAAGCGCGTTTCATCGCGTCAATTATGACCAGCAACTCCATCAGACTATCGTTTGTCGGTGGGACTGTTGGCTGCACAATATAGATGTCAGCCCCCCGGATGCTCTCTTCAACTTGAGCGTGGGTTTCATCGCCGGGAAACGTGCTGACTGACATTTTTCCCAATTCAACCCCTAAAATCGTAGCGATCTCCTTCGCCAATTCCGGATTGGCACGCCCTGCAAAAAGCCGGAAATCGTCTCGAACTTCCCCGTTGGTGATTGTGGACATAGCTAAGACCTCCATAATAAGACCTCCATAAAACGTAATACGTGGGGGATTTGCTATTATCAAGCAAAATCCAACCGTAAGGTAAATTGCTGATTTCCCATCACCAGCGATTTGTAAGCTCCGGTGGGAAAGCACCAGATTCAACTTCGACAATCAAATCTTGGAGTGCCTTCCTCGCCTGATTTGCCAAATCGATCTGGATCCAATTTTGCGCTACGGCTGACTCAAATTCATCTTCGTCTTCAACCTGATAGCTGCCATCCGGTGAAACCCACAGATCCAAAAATAAATCGGTTATTTCAAAATGAGTTTCCAGTCGTTTCATCGGTAGAATGATGTCGCAGTAATATCCTGTGAAGTGATCTTCAAGATTATAGATTTTCCCTATATCATACCAGCGGTTGGCGAAGACAAACCAAACCGCCCGGTAATTATCCCCAAGAACAGTTACACCGTCAATGATGATTGGACTGGAAGGTTTGATTCGTTGTGTGGTGACAATAACATCGTCGTCTTCGTAAAGCAGATTTTGCGGAAAGTGGTTTACGCGATCCGGTGGGCGTTTGTAAATCAGTTCGATTGTTTCCATTCGCGATCCACCTCTTTCACATTCTGAATAAATGTCCTCACTTTGACCGGATCTTTGCGCCCGGGACTCGCCTCAACGCGGCTACTAACATCGACGCCATAGGGACGCACCTGCTGGACAGCCGATGCGACGTTATCAGGATTAAGACCGCCTGCGAGGATAATCCGACCATACTGTTTCGCCTTTACGGCGATACGCCAGTCAAATGCCACCCCTGTTCCGCCCATTTCTCCCTTGACATAAGTATCCAGCAGATATCCGCTGACACGATAATCGGACATATGGGAACAACTCGATTCATCTTTGACGCGCACTGCTTTGATGACCCTGCGATTGAATGCTTGACAGAATTGAGGGGATTCATCGCCGTGCAACTGTAGCATGTCCAGATGGCATTCATCGGCGGTTGCCTGAATCACCTCCGGGTCTGCGTTGACGAATAGTCCAATCGTTGTGATGAAAGGGGGAAGTTGTTCGATAATCTTTGCCGCAGCTTCTGTGTCTTTGAGATAGCGTGGTGTGCCAGGGACAAAATTGAAGCCGAGAGCATCCGCACCCGCATCAATTGACATCAGTGCGTCGTCAATATTAGTGATTCCACAAATCTTGATTCGAGTCAATTCGTTTCTCTCCCGTGTATCTACCCTACCGGATAACAATCTCAAACGGCATCACTGTTGCGGCAGGTTCGTCGGCAAACAGATGTAACCAGAAAAATTTGGGCAAAGTCTGTTCAATCGGTGTCGGCAATGGAAGGTGAGGCGTCACCGGAAGCCTTATGTCCATCTCCATATCCTCTATCAGCGTTTCTAAGAACGTCTTCGGCTTCGGCAGGATGATGATATCAACTTCATCGGTGGGATCCAGTGCAATCTGTTTTTTGACAATTGCGAGTGCGGTGTCGAGTCCACCGAGTTCATCGACCAGCCCAATCTCCTTTGCCTGTTTTCCTGTCCAGATTCGTCCTTGCGCGAGTTCATGAATTTGCGCTTCGGTTTGATCCCTGCCCTCAGCAGCTTTTCGAACGAAGTCCTGATAAATCGTCTCTAACAATTTCTGCAATCGCTCACGCTCTGTCGGCGTGAAATCGCCGTAATCCGAATAGAGATTTGCATTCTGCCCGCGTGTGATAACCTCTTTTGTCAGCCCAATTTTATTGTAGAGTCCTTTGAGGTTGAGTTTGCCGCCGAGTACCCCAATCGAGCCGGTAATTGTCCCCGGTTCGGCAACAATCGTGCCTGCAGCCATAGCGATGTAATATCCACCCGATCCAGCAACGTCCGACATTGATACAACAAGGGGTTTTTCCTGCTGCGTCAACAGCACCTCCCGCCAAATGGCGTCTGATGCGACCGCAGAGCCGCCGGGACTATCAACTCGCATTATGACCGCTTTAATATCACTATCCTCGCGAGCTTCGCGGAGCGCTTTTGCCATTACGCCGGGAGTGATAACCTGTCCTGTTGTAAATGGACTGGTAGGTGCATCGGACATGATGGGACCGGTGGCGTAAATTAACGCAACCTTCGGTTTTCCTTCCCCAGAGGTTGGCTTCTTTGACGATGAAAGCATCGAAAAAAGTCTCATGAAACCCGCAAAGCCGGTGAGTTCGGGTGCTTCCGTCGATTTTTTGCCATATTCCGAAACAACTTCGGCTTTTTCCTCCGCCCGTTCCTCAATCGATTCCACAAGTTCGTCGTAGTATTGGATTGCATCAACTAGCTTCGCTTGATATGCTTCTTCGGCGGTAAAAGGTCCCTGATCAATGAGATTTGCAGCCAACGCCGCATCAATTTCACCCCGTCCGCTGGCGATCATTTCAATCTGTTGTGCATAAAGGTCATCGAGAATCGCATTTATTGCCTCTTTCTGGGCTTCCGACATGCTGTCTCGCACGAACGGCTCAATCGCTGATTTATACTTGCCGACGCTATACATATCGGCTTTGATGTCTAGTTTATCTAGAAGCCCTCTGTAAAACATCACTTCAGCCCGCAATCCTGTCAGACCGACCATCCCTGCCGGCATCAACACAATCCGATCCGCGGCGCAGGCGAGCAGGTATTCCGTGTTGCCGCCGCTTTCTAGATAACTGATGACTTCGATCCCGTTGCTTCGGAGTTGAATGATTTTGTCGCGGAGTTCCTGTAGTTTCGCCCAACCGATTCCAAGTCCTTCGATCCTCAGTAAGACGCCGGCAACTTCGTCGTCCTTGCGGATTTTGTCGATCTGTTTTGTTATGCTTCGGAGAGTTTTGACTTGCGGCGAGAATACAAATGTAGGTCTGACCTCTGCAAGCGGTCCCTTGATTGATAGTTCAACATACTTTCGCGGAGGTATCTCCTGTGCATCTGACATTTCGTCTAAGGAATCAGGAAATGCCTCTGGCTCAACTGTTTCTTCTTGAGCAAAAGTTGGAAGGCAAATTAGAAGGGTGATGATGACGATAAGCAGCCAGAATAGCTTTGTCAGTTTCCGCATGATGCTATCCTTTCTGATGTGATGCGTGAGATTTGAACAAAGTTCATTTTAACAAATGGCGCGGCAGGTTTCAACCCCAAACGGGCATATTTCTCCCTGCCCGCGCTAATTTTCGATTCTTCGATTCACAGTGGACGGAACTCCACCAACCGGCTTGCACCATCAAACCCAGGCGCTCCCACATACTGAACGGCATTAAGATTGATGCTATCGGCGTGCGCAAAATGAATATGACCACAGAAAACAGCGATAAGGTTTTCTGCTCTCACGAGAGTACGCGCAAACTCTAGGGTTGGGGGTATATCTGCTCCCGTACCCCATTGATCTCGACCCTCAGGTCCCCAGTCCGGATCAGCGATCAAAATTGGGTTTTCGAAGCGTTCTAATGTTGGCTCCCGCAGCGTTGGAAGGCTCAAGGGGATATGGGTGAGCAGGACCGTTGGCATTCCATTCGCCAAATGTGTATTCACAAACGCTGTCTGTTCTTCGTTTACCTGATAGATGGAATCATCGACCAATAAAAATTGGATGCCACCGATTTCATGTCGGGCATACGCCGCCTGTCCGTGATGCAGCGGTGCCAGTGCCTCCCACCACTCTTCTCGCAATTTCCCACGTCCCTCCACGCCCGGATAATGCCAGTCGTGGTTTCCGGAGGTATACAGCGTCGGTACGTCCACTTTAGCAATCGACTTCGCGAGGGTTTCGACACCCGCTTGAGAGGGGAAATGCACCATATCGCCTGTCAGTGCAACCAGATCCAGGGAACTGTCTTTGGCTTCTTCCATCAACTTGTCAAAGATCCGCTCTCTCGATTCAAAACGTTCGCACGCTCCCTGACAAGCCTCTATATGTTCAGCGTCACGGTCATCAATGAGGGCAATGTGTGAATCGGTGATGTGGAGCATCCGAACCGTTCGATCCAATCCTTCGATGCAAATTGTTGCTGTGTTATCATTCCATTTGTGTGTCGTTCGCATGATTATGTTCCTTGTATAAGCGGTTAATTCCTTTTACTATGTCTTGAAGATATATGTCATAGGTTCGTGACATACTCTACCTGTTTTTCAATATAAGGTTTCAAGTCCGATTTAACGGACTTAACGGCAACAAGGTCAACCTTCTTCTCAAACAGATCTTCGAGGAAGAGAACAAGCCCCATGTAGTTGCGAAAAGTTGATTCTTCTAATTCAACGAGTAGATCAATGTCACTTGTGGCGTGCGCTGTTCCATTCACGTAAAATCCAAACAGTCCAATCTGCTTGACACCGTATTTTTTCAGTGTCTCCCGATTGTCCGCAAGTGTCTGTTTGATAAAGTGCTTGCTGAGAATTGCTTGGTTTTCCACTTAAAACTCTCCGCTAAAGCCATGGTCCAATACGGGACTTTCCGGTTTCTATCTCCGATCGGATCTGGATTTTGCTGCGTTCAACCTGAGTATCTCCGATAAATCGGGATGCAAGCACCTGATTCAGACAAGTGTTCATCCGTTCAATTACGCATTACGTTTCACGTTTTATATCCTGTAAATTCTGATTCAGATAGGCATCGGGCCGACAGGTGGCAACTTAGGTTACTATTATACATCTTTTTATATCGTTTATCAAACGGGTACT
Organism: Candidatus Poribacteria bacterium; assembly: GCA_021295755.1. Lineage (NCBI taxonomy): Bacteria > Candidatus Poribacteria > Candidatus Poribacteria bacterium. Next base: position 6,140 of record JAGWBT010000088.1, on the reverse strand, counting down.
GTAGTATAATTACACCGGCAGCAGATTAAAAAATCCAAGCAGCAAAATCTTTCAGAAAATACATGGAAGAAAAAGGAGGTTAGCCATGCACGTTGAACTTTTAGCGATTGATTGCCAGAACGACTTCTGTGATCCGGGTGGCGCGCTTTATGTGCCGGGCGCAGAAAACGATATGTCCCGCTTGGCGACATTTATCGCTCGAATCGAGGATCAGCTACACAATATGCACTTTACGCTTGATAGTCATCACACGGTTGATGTCGGGCATCCGATCTTTTGGAAAAATAGTGACGGTGAGTCGCCCGAACCGTTTACCACCATCACGCATGAGGATGTTAAAGCTGGAAACTGGCTGCCGTACGATCCAACGTTTACCCAACGGATGCTGGATTACACGCGGCTGTTGGAGGAGAATAATCGGTATCAACTGACGATTTGGCCCATACACTGCCGGATCGCGACGTGGGGGAGCGCGCTCTATCCCGCTGTGGATCAGGCGGTACGGGACTGGGAGGCATCCCAGTTGGGGGTTGTTGATTTTGTAATGAAGGGTTCAAATATTTTCACCGAGCACTACAGCGCGGTGAAGGCGGATGTCCCTGATCCAGAAGATCCCGCCACGCAGGTCAATACCGACCTAATCCAGAAATTGGAACAGTGCGATCAGGTGATTGTCGTCGGCGAAGCGTTATCCCACTGTGTCGCAAGCACGGTGCGAGATATCGCCGCCGAGTTTGGAGATGAAGGGGCGCGGAAGTTTATTATTCTTGAGGATTGTTCGTCGAATGTGCCCGGTTTTGAGGCGCTCGGGGAGGCGTTCCTGCACGATATGTCGCAACTGGGAGCGACCATTACCAACAGTGTGGACTTCATGCGGTGAATCGTAGAGGGATTGCCGAAACCTCCTTGCAAAAAGGGCGTTTCCAAAGAGTAGGAGGGTATCTATGATGAAACCGAAACGCAAACCCAAGACATTCGCAGGAACGGTCACCCAAAACCTGACGCGAAAAAAGCAAGTTGAGACAATGCGGAAGCAGCTGTTAAAGAGTGCGCGAAAGGATCAAGAGCGCAAAAGAGCCACCTGATTGGTTGCATCACTCCATGACAGCGTCACAATATTGCCGCAGATTCTCTTTACCGAGTTTCTCATAAACTGCTTCTCGCAGCCGATGTTGTTCCAACCCGGAGTCTTCCTTCAGTAACCGTTCGACCTCGTCCTCTTCTCGGAGTTGAAGCGGCAACGATTCTGCGTTCAACTGGCGTAGAACGAGCCGTGCGCCGAGTGCCGCTGCTTCTCTAATAGACATGGCATCGGTCTTATCCACCGTGTCAAACGCTGTGTGTCCAAAACCCCTGCCGGGCGGACGACCAACCGTTGTCATGCTGCCAGTGGGAAGACCTCTCAGGAAATAGGGGTAGTGATCGGAGTAGCAACTGATGCCACCCCCGACGGAGATGTCTTGCCCCATCTCTTCAGCTGCGTTTTCGATGAAAGGCTCAAAATCCGGCAACCGGTGCAGCTGAATCCCTTTTCGTCCGCCGGGGTTGCCAGCGGAATCCAAGTTCCAAACAAAACGGACGTGCGCCGGGTTGTCGCCTAATCCCTGTGCATCATGATACGCGCCAAATAACCCTACCTCCTCATTGCTCCAAGCGATAAATCGCACGGTGCGGGCTAATTCATCCCTTGCATGAGCCGACAACACACGCGCCATCTCTGTAACGACTACCATCCCACTGAGCGGATCGTTAGCACCCTGCGTGATGTCGTGTCCGTCGTAATGACACCCGATAATGATCAACTCTTCGGGATGCGTTTTGCCCCGGAGTTCCCCTACGACGTTCCACGCGGTTGTGGGTCGATATTCATCGGTGGTCTTAATTCTTACACGCACTGCCCCGTTTTGCCGAGACAAACGGTGAAGAAATTCGCCGGTTTCATAGGAGATGCCGATGCCGGGGATAACCGCTTCGTGATTCCAGCCAACGGTGCCGGTAACCTCACCATAGCCGGGATAGTGATTTTGAAAGATGAATCCATTTGCGTCGTATAAGATGGCGCGGTCATACTTCTCCATGCGATGGATGCCGCCGCTCCGCGAAATGACAATACTTGCTGCTAGACGGTCTTTCTCTTTCTCGAAATCTTTCTCAACCCCCTCATCGACAAAAACGAGGTTTCCCTCCACCTCTGCGGCTGGACAGTAAGGCAGCGAGATACACGGCACTTCGCGCGCTATCGGACTGAGAACCTCCAAGGTTGCCCCCCCACGATACCACCCATCGTAGTCGTAGGCGTCTTTATGGACGTTAGCCAGTCCATAGGCAGCAAATTTCTTCTCCAGCAGATTAGCGGCAAGGGCTGCGCCTTCCGTCCCGCCGAATCGCGATCCAAAATCATCACAGAGCGTTGTCAGCAACGCCATCGGTTCAGTTGAGGTATATATATCCCCAACGATTTTCTGATCCAGTTCGAGATAAGGATTGGTCGTTGGCATACTGTCTTTTCTCCTTTGAACGAAACCGCAGAGGCACAGAGGACACAGAGAAGAAATAGAGGAAGCGAGGGGTGAGTATTGGAGAGAGCGAGTATCTTCCACACCTCTACGCCTCCTCGCCTCTCCCGATAAATCGAGATACTCGGAACGGGACGCACTACTTCTCTAATAAAACTCTGCGTTCTCCACGTCTCTGCGGTCAAAAAGATAGAAATCGAACGATTCAGTTTCTCAATTCACCTCTGGCATCGCTTCTACCTCGCCGGACGTATCCCGTTGCATCGTTGGTCTGATGACTACTGAAGGGAGGTTAGTCCGTTGTGGTAGACTCGCCATGAGACAAATCGTTGCCGAAGTTTCGTCGACATCCACCATTTCGAGCCGAGTTTCGTCGGGTGGGGGAACGGGACGCTTGTCGAGGATGGGAGTGTCAACCTCGCCGGGGATGATGACACTTGCCCGAATGCCAGTGTTCCGAAGATCGACATTGAGAAATTCCGTGAAATTGATAACCGCTGCCTTGGCGGGACCGTACGCTAACCCGCTAAACGGTCCGGGGGTTACGCCAGCTAGGGATGAAACATTGATAATAGTCCCCTGCTGTGCCTTCAGCATGGCGGGGACAACTGCCTGCGTGCAGTAAATTGTGCCAATCAGGTTGGAATCGAAGACGCTGCGAATCTCCTCCGGCGTAATGGTCAGCAGCCGCCGATTTTTGGAACTGTGACCGGCGTTGTTTACCAACACATCAATGCGACCAAAGGTGTCGAACACATCCTTTGCCATCTGATGAACGGCATCATGGTCAGCGACATCCAGTGACATAGCTACGGCTGTGCCGCTGTCGGCAATAATCTCATCTCTGACTGCCTCAACCTTTGCCGCTGTTCTACCAATCAACACCACCTTGGCACCCTGCTGTGCCATCATTATCCCCGCGCCGCGTCCGATACCGCTGCCGCCGCCAGTGATGATACAAACTTTGTCTTGTAAACTCATCTGTCACCTCATTAATAATTGAATAGTTGGAGTGTTGGAGGTTCAATGTATGAGTTCATTAGCTCATTAATTACCCAATGAACCAATTACCCAATGAACTAGCTTCACGCATCACAGAAATGTCCCCTTCTATTTGTCTACTCCTAACAAATCGAAGATAAACGCATACTCAAAAGCAATTTCCCTCAAGTAGTCATACCGTCCCGAAGGTCCCCCATGGCCCGCGCCCATCTCAGTTTTGAGAAGCAGCTGGTTATCCCCCGTTTTCAACGCGCGTAACTTCGCTGTCCATTTGGCAGGTTCCCAATAATGGACCCGTGGGTCGTTGAGTCCCGCTGTCACCAATATATGCGGATATTCTTTCGCTTCGATATTGTCATAGGGGGAATACGATTTGATGTAATCGTAAAACTCTTTCTTGTTGGGGTTGCCCCATTCGTCGTATTCGATGACCGTTAGGGGGATAGAGGCGTCGAGCATGGTGTTGACAACATCAACGAAAGGTACTTTTGCGATGACAATCTCAAAAAGTTCTGGGCGCATATTTGTGACAGCCCCCATGAGCAGCCCGCCCGCGCTCCCACCTTGAGTAACTAGCTTGTCGCTTGCAGTATATTTCTCAGCGATTAGATGCTCAGCACAGGCGATAAAGTCGGTAAAGGTGTTTCTTTTATGGAGTAGCTTGCCATTTTCGTACCAAGTCCGTCCCATCTCTTCGCCGCCCCGAATGTGAGCGATGGCGTATATGAACCCTCGATCTAACAGGCTCAATCGGTTTGATGAAAAATAGGGTTCGCTGTTGATGCCGTAGGAACCGTATCCGTACAAAAGCAGCGGATTCCCTCCATCTTTGACCAGTCCTTTTTTGTAAACCAGCGAAATCGGGATGGACGTACCATCGGATGCTTTGGCAAAAATTCGTTCCGATTCGTATAGGGAGGGATCATATCCACCGAGAACTTCGTCCTGCTTCTTCAGTTCGCGAGTTCTGGCGTCCATCTCGTAGTCAAAGACCGACATCGGCGTAATGAGCGAAGCGTAATTGAAACGGAGCGTGTTCGTATTGAACTCCGGATTCCTTCCCTGCCGGACCGTATAGACAGGTTCAGGGAAGTCTATCGCGTGCGCTTCGCCTGTTGTGAAGTTGTGCACCCGAATTTTTTGGAGTCCATCCTCCCGTTCAGAAATTACCAGATGATTCTGAAAGGCGCTGACACCGTCCAGCTTTACCGCCTCTCGATGGGGGATGACCTCCTCCCAGTTTATCCTTGATGGATTGTTGATGGAGGCGCGCATCAGCTTGAAATTCACCGCATCCGCATTAGTGACAATGAAGAACTGATCGCCGTGATGCTCAACGGAATACTCTAACTCCGACTGGCGTGGCGAAATAACTTTGAAATCGCCTGTGGGTTGATTTGCTTCCAGATAGTGAACTTCAGAGGTATTGATATTCTCCAGCTCCATCAGCAGGTAAGCCTGACTTCTCGTCTTGGAAACATCTAGGAAAAATGACTCATCTGTCTCATGATAGATAAGAACATCCGCTTCTGGATCGCTCCCGAGTTGGTGTCGGTACAGTTTATAGGGACGTTTTGCCGCATCTAGTGTGGTGTAAAAAAGGGTCTGATTATCACTTGCCCATTCGATACTGTAGTAGGTGTTTGGAATTTGGTCTGATAGCAGTTGACCGGTATTCAAATCTTTGACATACAGCGTATAACTTTCTGCGCCCGTTGTATCGGTGGAATACGCCAATAGTTGATGATTCGGACTGATTTTATAGACGCCCATTTCTAGATATTCATGCCCCTCGGCAAGAACATTCTGATCTAGCAGTATCTCCTCCTCCGACTCCAAGCCGCCCTTTTGCCGACAATAGATCGGATACTGTTTTCCCTCTTCGGTGCGGCTGTAATAGTAGTAGTCGCCCATCTTTTCGGGAACGGAGAGATCAGTTTCTTTGATTCTTCCCAAAAGTTCTTGATACAGCTGCTCCTGAAAATCCCCGGTATGCTGCATCATCGCTTCAGTATATCTATTTTCGGCTTCAAGGTATTCGATGACTTCCGTGTTCGATTTCTCCCTGAGCCAAAAGTAGTTATCGAGGCGTTCTTCCCCATGCACTGTGTCTACTTTTGGATCAGTTTTCGCAACGGGAGGGGTTCCTGATGCAGTTGGGGCGGTAGTGGTTAACCAATAAATAAACGGTAACATCTGACGTGCATCTCCTTGCGTTGATTGGACGGGGTTCAATCCAGGTAGTCCATCTCCGGACGACGATCCCAACGAAATTGGTCTTTCGGTTTGGTGTGTTCTGCCCAAGCCCGGATAATCTCTATATCTGCCCGTTTCTGTTCCATCTTCTCGGCAACCGCTTCGGGATCCCAACCTTCTAGCACCTCGGCGGTCAGTTGCTCTCGTATCTCTCGGCAATTTGCATCCTGTGCCCGATCCGATAGTTCGTCGGGGTCCTCGGCAAGATTAAAAAGCTGCGGTTCCTGACCGTGGTAGTAATTCAGTTTCCACTCATCCCGTCGAATCATCCGATGCAAGCAGTCCTCGTAGGTGCAGTATTCAGAGAAGGCGAGATCCTCCCACTCTGTGTCGGGCTGACGCACCAGATCGAGCACGCTTCTGCCA